>JBEKTG010000142.1:0-8006 GCA_049516275.1 Candidatus Acidiferrales bacterium | reverse complement strand
ATGATTGGACCAATCGTTTCGTCGCCCGGCTCAAGCAGTTGCCCGGTCTGGAAGACGTCGCCACCGATCAGCAAACCGGCGGTCTCGCCGTGTCTCTGGTGATCGACCGTATTACCGCCTCCCGCCTCGGCATCGCGCCCACCACCATCGATAACACGCTGTATGACGCGTTCGGCCAGCGGCAGATCAGCACCATGTATACGCAGGTGAACCAATACCACGTCGTTCTGGAAAGCGAGCCGCAGTTTCAGCTCGATCCCAACAAGCTGAACCATCTCTACATCCAGGCCAACGCCTCCGCCTCGGCCACCGGCGCCGGAGCCTCGTCTTCCTTCGCGTCTTCCGGCTCGTCCTCCGCTGGCTCGAATTCGCTCACGTCTTCAGCGCTGTACACTCCCGCGGCCAGCACTCTCGCGCCGCCCACCAACGCTCTTTCGTCCAGCGCCACCACCTCGACATCCAGCAAGGGAGCCGCGTCTGCTGGTGCGACCAGCTCCGCCATGAGCAATGCCGTGCCGTTAAGCGCCTTCTCTCATTTTGAAACCACCACCGAGCCGCTCTCCATCACCCACCAGGGACAATTTCCGGCCGTCACCGTTTCCTTCAATCTCGCGGAGAATGCTGCCCTGGGCACGGCCATTACCGACGTCGACAAAGTACAAAAAGACATGCACATGCCCCCCAGCCTGCAGGCGGATTTTCAAGGCACGGCGGCATCGTTCCGCAACTCGCTCTCCAACGAACCGATCCTCATTCTCGCCGCCCTCGTCACCGTCTACATCGTGCTCGGCGTTTTGTATGAAAGCTTCATCCACCCGATCACCATTCTCTCGACTCTGCCCTCCGCGGGCGTTGGAGCTTTCCTTGCCCTGCTTCTCTTTCACCAGGATTTGAGCGTGGTCGCCATCATCGGCATCGTGCTGCTGATCGGCATCGTGAAGAAAAACGGCATCATGATGGTCGACTTCGCGCTCGATGCCGAGCGGAACCACGGGAAGAATTCCACCGACGCCATTTACGAAGCCTGCCTGCTACGCTTCCGTCCCATTATGATGACCACCATGGCCGCGCTCCTTGGCGGGCTTCCGCTCGCTCTTGGAAGCGGTTTCGGTTCCGAATTGCGGCGCCCCCTCGGCATCGCCATGGTCGGCGGGCTCCTGGTAAGCCAGGCTCTCACGCTATACACCACACCGGTCATCTACATCTTCTTTGACAATCTGGCGCAGCGCATTGCCCGCAGATCGAAAGCGGAGTCTCCTGAAACTCGCAACGGGGAATTGGCAGACCCGGCATGAACATCTCCGAGCCCTTCATTCACCGGCCCGTAGCCACCACGCTTCTCACTGTGGCGGTGGCCCTCGCCGGAGCGATTGCATTCAGTGTCCTGCCGGTAGCGCCCCTGCCGGAAGTCGACTTTCCCACGATCTCCGTCGGCGCCAGCCTCCCGGGAGCTAGCGCCGAAATTATGGCGTCGTCGATCGCCACTCCCCTGGAGCGGCAGTTCGGCCATATTGCGGATGTCACCGAGATGACTTCCGCCAGCACGCTCGGCAGCACATCCATCACCATTCAGTTCGATCTGAGTCGCGACATTGATGGCGCGGCGCGCGACGTCGAGGCCGCCATCAATGCGGCGCGCACCTATCTTCCCGCCAATCTCCCGGGCAATCCGACCTATCGCAAAGTCAATCCGGCCGACTCTCCGATCATGATCCTCGGCCTCACTTCGGATAAATACGGGCCCGACAAGCTCTATGACGAAGCCTCCACGGTTATTGAGCAGAAGCTCTCGCAGATACAGGGCGTAGGACAGGTCAGCCCCGGAGGCGGCGCGTTGCCGGCCGTCCGCGTGGAAGCGAATCCCACGCAATTGGCCGGCTATGGACTCACCATCGCGAACCTCCAGTCCGTGCTCAGCCTCCAGAACTCGGACCTCGCCAAGGGTCAGATCACCAATGGCCTCGTGAGCGCCGACATTCTCGCCAACGACCAGATCTCCCGCGCGGAGGACTACAAGCCGCTCATCGTGGGCTATAACCACGGCGCCGCTGTCCGCCTGGAAGATGTTGCCGACGTCATCGATTCCGTGCAGAACGTCCGTGCCGCCGGCTATTTGAATGGCAAGCGCGCGGTGAACGTCATCGTCTTCCGCCAACCCGGCGCCAACATCATTCAAACGGTCGATCGCGTGCGCGCGGAACTCCCGGTGATCGAGGCCGCGATCCCGTCCGGCATTGACGTTACCGTGATTCTGGATCGCACCACTACCATCCGCGCCTCCGTGAGCGACGTCGAGAGGACGCTGCTCATTTCCATTGCCCTCGTCATCGTCGTGGTGTTCTTGTTCCTCCGCAACGGCCGTGCCACGCTCATCCCCGGCATCGCCGTGCCGGTCTCGCTGATCGGTACGTTCGCGGTTATGTATCTGTTCGGCTACACGCTCGACAATCTGTCGCTGATGGCCATCACCATCGCCACGGGATTTGTCGTCGACGACGCCATCGTCGTCATGGAAAACATCTCGCGCCATCTGGAAAACGGCATGAGGCCCCTCCCCGCGGCCCTCAAGGGAGCCGAAGAAATCGGTTTCACCGTCTTCTCCATCAGCATTTCGCTGATTGCCGTATTTATTCCCCTGCTGATGATGGGCGGAATTGTCGGCCGGCTGTTTCGCGAGTTTGCCGTCACGCTCTCGACCTCTATCGTCGTCTCCATGATCGTCTCGCTCACCACCACGCCCATGATGTGCGCCTATCTCCTGAAGAGCGAGCGCGCGGCGAAGCATGGCCGCCTCTACAATGCCAGCGAGAAGGTTTTTGACTCCGTGCTCTCTTTGTATCGCCGCACCCTGCGATGGGTGCTCGATAATCCCGCCCTCACCCTGGTCGTCCTTTTCCTCACCATCGTTCTCAACGTGGTTCTGATCATCCGAATCCCCAAGGGCTTCTTCCCCGAAGAGGACACCGGCCTGATCTCGGGGGCGGTGAGAGGGCCGCAGGATTCGTCCTTCGCGGCAATGAACAGCGCCATCCAGCAGATCGGCGGCGTGATCAAAAAGGACCCCTCCGTCGCGAACGTAGTCGCCTTCACCGGTGGCGGCGGTGCCACCAACACCGGCAATGTGTTCGTCGCGCTCAAACCGCTGGCGCAGCGTAAGGTAAACGCCACTCAGATTATCGACCGCCTCCGCCCGCAGCTGAACCGTTTACCCATTGCCTCCGCGTTCCTCCAGGCCGTGCAGGACCTCCGGATCGGCGGTCGCTCCAGCAACGCGATGTACCAATACACGATCCAGGCCGACAACGTGCAGGACCTCTCCAAATGGGGCCCCATCATGCTGGCGGCCATGAAGCGACTGCCCGGGTTCGAGGATGTGAGCTCCGACCAGCAGAACGGCGGCCTGGATGAGCTGATGAACTACGATCGCGTCACTGCCGCGCGCCTCGGGCTCACCGCGCAATCTCTCGACTCCGCGCTCTACGGCGCCTTCGGCCAGTCGGAAGTCTCCATCATCTACACCCAGCTCAACCAGTATTACGTGGTGCTCGAAGTTGCTCCGGAATATTGGCAGAGCCCGGAAGGACTCAAGGACATCTACCTTCATACCTCCGGCAACGGCACGATTCCGCTTCTTGCGGTCGCCAAAGGCCAGGCCAACACCACGCCGCTCGCCATCAACCACACCGGCTTGTTCCCGTCGATCACGCTGTCCTTCAATCTCGCGGAAGATAAATCCCTGAGCGATGCCACAGCGAGTATCCATCAGATGCAGGAGCGGCTCGGTACGCCTTCCACTCTGCAGGGCTTCTTCGCCGGGACCCTGCTCGCCTACCAGCAATCGCTCGGCACCGAGCCCATCCTGATCGTCACGGCGCTGCTCGCGGTCTACATCGTCCTCGGCATTTTGTATGAGAGCCTCGTGCACCCGCTGACCATCATCTCCACGCTGCCTTCGGCGAGCGTCGGCGCGATGCTTGCGCTGATGCTCTTTAAAGAAGACCTGAACATCATCTCCATCATCGGCATCGTGCTGCTCATCGGCATCGTAAAAAAGAACGCCATCATGATGATCGACTTCGCTCTTCAGGCGCAGCGCCAGGAAGGAAAAAACACCCACGATGCAATCTTCGAGGCCTGCATGTTGCGCTTCCGCCCCATCCTGATGACCACCATGGCCGCGCTCCTGGGCGCGCTGCCGTTGGCGCTCGGGACGGGCACGGGATACGAACTCCGCCGCCCTCTCGGCATCACCATCGTGGGAGGACTGCTCCTCAGCCAACTGCTGACTCTCTATACGACGCCCGTCGTCTATCTCGCCTTTGACCGTCTCCGCCTTCGCCTGCAGGGAAAGCCGCAAAATGTACTTCGCCACGGCGCGGGACCAGCTCCCAGCACCGCGGATTAGCGCCTACCGGCAGTCCCAGTCCCACGTCGTTGCGTCGGCATTTTTTGTTACGCCGCCACAGCGACCGTTTGCATACGCCACCGCGAGCCTGAGAGAATAGCGCCATCGTGTCCGCCAATCTTCAGTCCGCGAGTTTGTCCGCTCAGGCGGACCGGCGTAACTTTTTCCGCCAGAAGGTCCTGCTTTCCGCCGTCGAACTGGATGACGACAATGGCGGCATCGTCCTCAATCTCAGCGAAGGCGGCTTAGCCCTGCGCGCCGTCTCGCAAGTGGCCGGCGATGAACTGCCCAATCTGCGCTTCCAGTTTTCGCAATCCGATGTATGGATCGAAACCAGGGCCAGGGTGACGTGGCGCAGCGATTCGAAGACGTCCGCGGGCGTCGAATTTATCGATCTGCCCGATGAAGCGCGCAAACAAATAAAGGAATGGATCGCCTTTACCAGCGACGGCGCCGGAGTCCAGACAAAAACCGCAAGCCGCGAAAGCGCTCGACAGCTTGCGAATGCCTTAATCACTCCGGAGCCCCGTGTAGCCCAGGATCGCGACGACTTCCCATTCTCTCTGTTCGGAAGCGCGCCCGTTGAAACGCGGTGCGTCGATGCGGGTGCGAGAATCAACAGCGCTGAGAGCATTGCTCGAAGTTCGGCAAAGCCGCGCCGCGTATTTCTGCCGACGCTGGCGGCGCTGATCGTTCTCTCCGCTCTTGCCTTTCTGGGTTACACCTTGAGACGGCTGCATCCCAACCTAACCGGCAGCGAAACGCCAGCAGAGTTGACGGTGTCCCCAAATCCCACTGAAAGCGGTACCGTCTCCCAAGCTCCCCGCGCCGATGCCAGCGCGACCCTGGACACCCCCGGTTATGTTCTCCAGGTAGGCGCGCTGGTCCGCGAGGAAGACGCCGAGAAACTAGCCGAATCCCTGCGCCAAAAGCAATTCCCAGCCTTCGTCTTCAAACGAGACCCTAGCCGCCTCTACCACGTAGTAGTAGGCCCCTACACCAAATCCGACTCCGTCGCGATAGCCAAAACCCTCGAGCAGCGCGGCTTCGAAGTGATCCGCACCGAGTGGAATCCCGAACCGCAGTAACCGCGGACTATTTTACGAATGGAGGAGAGGGAGGGATTCTCATCTCCACCGCACCAAAACAACTGTCAGGCTGTCAAACCTGATGGGTTTACAACGCTCAGTTCAAACTGAATACAGTCCGTTGCAGTTCGCTTCAACTCTTGACGGTTCCAGTCTAACCAAGAAGTGTGACGAGCGTGACGACACGGTCTCAATGATCGGACCGCACCACTTTGGATATCCCGAATTCGTCAATCTTTTCCCCGATCTGAAAAATGATTTGGACAATTCTCACTATCCTTTACTAACGACGGTTGGCGAACATGACCGGCGACCGAGTGATGGCACTCTCCCATCCCGTCTTCGGCAGGCCTCTGGTTAAATCCATCGCCTACGGCTCAAGTATCCCTGAAATCGAAGTTGCCGACATCGAAGCGTTCGAGGTTGTCCGACTGAAACCCTCAGAAGAATCCGCAATCGCCGAACTTGCTGAAGCGTCCGCAAAAGCACGGGCGGCGGCAGATGTTTTGGAGCGGGAGATCGCTGCAGACGCAGAAGTCATCATCGCCCGGTTCATCGCAGGTGCCCCGCCGAATGTCGAATCGCATGAAAATGGAGATTTTCGCAACGCGTGAACAGGCAGAAGAAAACGGGCGCTCCATTGGAGTCGGGGAACCCGATCCCTAACGTCCGCATTCCGGGCGCGGTACTACATTTTACGTGCGGCTTCCCGTGAGCGGGGTTCGGGAAACCATCACACCTTGACCGCGCCCGATGGTAAGGCGCTCAGAAGCGGGTCGGGTTGCGAGAGGACTCTGCGCGCGATACGCAGCAGATCGGGCGGGTCCATCGCGGAACGGAGGATCGCTTTGCACAGCGCGTTGTGCTCGATTTCATCAAAGGGGACGCAGTGGTTCAGAAGCAGCCCCGTCAGCAGCGCGAACTGTCTGTCATCCACGCGAATATTCGGGCCGAGTAATTCCTCGGCGATCGTTACGCGCCACGGGGGTTTTTGACAATCCACAATGAAGTGGGCGAAGGCCTGGGTCTTTTCGCTCGACGACAGCGACGAGCGGTAAACGGTTTCCAAAAGGTGAACGGCCGCGCCTGCATACGGCATGGCGGAGGACGCGGCCTGGTTCTGGAAGATTTGCGCATACTCCTGAGCGTTCCTCGGCTCGGCCACGCGAAATGTGAACAGGGTTTCCGGCACTTTCGCGTTGGGCCCTATCAGCAGTATCTCGAGGAGAAGAATCACATCCCACGCGAAGACGTTCAGACCCAGCGAGATTTTTTGGAGAATCTCCCGGCGCATCAAACCGTAGATAGCAAACCAGCCGGGAAGCGACAGGAGGGCGTGAATACGGTCTACGGGCCGAAATCCGAGGGTTTCGATGTTCTTGTAATTGGGGTAGTGCACCGATGCAGCGCCGTGCTCGTCGGTAAGATCGATTTCCGTGCAGCAAAGCACCGCTTCCGGATGAGAAGCGAGAGCGCTCACGCACTTTCGAAGAAACGTGGGATGCCACAGATCGTCGTGAGCGGCCCACAGGAAGTAGTGTCCCCGCGCCTCGCGTGCAACGAACGCAAAATTCCAGGGTGAGCCGCGATTTTCCTGCTGCCGTATGTAGCGGATGCGCCGGTCCCGCCGCTGATACTCCCGGCAGATTTCTTCCGTCCGATCCTGCGAAGCGTTATCGGAGACGATCAGTTCAAAGTGAGGATAGTCCTGGGCCAGAAGCGACTCCAGGGCTTCGCCCACGAACCGCTCGCCGTCAAAGACGGGCATGCCGATGCTGACCAGAGGGCACTCATCCCGCACGGCTGGCTCCCGTCCGACTCCTGGCGAAGCTGTGCCGTTGTCTTCTGTCATGGTCGTACTGCTAGTCCGTCCGATCGGTCGCCGGGTGTGTCCTGCGCAGAAATGCGCCCGGCCAGTATGTGACGCGCTCGGCGATCATTCCCTCGTTGAACAGAAAAGCCGGTTCCACAATCTCGAAATCGGAATGCGCGGCGGCAAATTCCCGAGCGGCCTGCTGGGGATTGTTCCATCGCCAGTCCGAACAGGCGCGCGGCGCATCGGCCAATTGCTCCATGACGCCGTCCATCGCCACGATGTACGAGCCGGGCGTCACCATCGGCGAGTACGCTTCGAGCTCGGCCCGCACGTGTTCTTTCGTGTGGCAGGAATCGAGCAGGACCAGCACCCGGCCGCCGTGCGGGATCTGCGCGCGCACTTTCGAGACGACTTCGGGATCGACCGAATCCCCTTCGAGGAGCGATATGTAGGGCGCCAGGCAGTGCGACTCGATCGCACGGCGATTGTGCGGGCGAATCTCGATGTCCACGCCTACCACGCGGCCCTTTCCGATTGCCTTGCAAATGCTCGCGTAAAAGCAAAGCGACCCGCCGTGCGCCACGCCGGTCTCTACGATCAGGTCCGGCTGAACGGCGCAAATCACTTCCTGGAGCCGGATCATGTCCTCCGGAAGCTGGATCATGGGACGCCCCAGCCAGGTAAAGCTGTAAACATA
>JBEKTG010000141.1:0-8078 GCA_049516275.1 Candidatus Acidiferrales bacterium | reverse complement strand
ATTCCGCGGGATCCGCGCGCGCGTTTGGGGACCAAGCTTCGCTACGCGATGCGGATGCCGCGGTTTGCCCTCGAACGTCTGCGAGTGATGAAACGGTTTGCAGGGATGAACCAGGAACTTGCTACCGCTTTCGATGTTCCGGTCGAGAGCATTCGCGCCCGCTTTCACTCGATCGAACATCACCGCGCGCACATGGCCAGCGCGTATTACGTTTCGCCGTTCGACCAGGCAGCAGTGCTCTCGGCCGATGGACTTGGCGATTTCGCAAGCGCCATGTGGGCCCTCGGCGAGGGACCGCGGATGCAAACGCTGGGAGACGTACGGTTCCCGCATTCGCTGGGAATTTATTACACGGCGCTGACGCAATACCTCGGCTTCTGGAAGTTCGGCGACGAATACAAGGTGATGGGCTTGGCCGCTTACGGCGAGCCCGAGTTTCTGGAAGAGTTCCGGCGAATGGTTCGAGTGCGAAGCGACGGCTCCGTGTCATTCCGGCTGGGCCTTGAATATTTCATCCACCAGAGCCAGGGGCCTGAGATGAGCTGGCGAGAGGCGGACCGCACGCCGGTGCAGGGGCGATTATTTTCCGACTATCTCGAGAAGAGGCTTGGACCGGCGCGCAAAGCGAACGAGCCTCTGGAGCAACGCCATCACAATCTTGCCGCCAGCATGCAGGCTGCACTGGAAGAAGTGCTGATCGCGCAGTGGAACGCGCTTTCCCGGCAGACGAAGCAAAAGGCGCTGTGTCTCGCCGGGGGCACGGCGTTCAATTGCGTCGCGAACGGGAAGATATTCGGCAACACGCCGTTCGAGCGCGTTTTTGTGCAGCCCGCGGCGGGCGACGGTGGGTTGTCGGTGGGGGCCGCGTTTGCCGTAAACCACGATGTTCTGGGCAGGGGTCGCGAGTTCACGATGGAGCACGCTTACTGGGGACCAGAGTTTTCTCGGGAAGAGATTAGCAAATCTGTTGACCAGTTTGGTTCGGGCGAAGATGCAGTTTGCGTCCAAAAACTTGAAGAACAGGCGTTGCTGGAGGCGACCGCGTGCCACATCGCAGCAGGAAAAATCGTGGGATGGTTCCAGGGCGCTACCGAATGGGGGCCTCGCGCCCTGGGCAATCGCAGCATTCTCGCCGACCCGCGGCGCGCGGAGATGAAGGAAATCCTGAACCGCCGCATTAAGCACCGTGAGATCTTCCGCCCGTTTGCTCCTTCCATCACGGAAGAAGCGGCCGGCGAATTTTTTGAGCAGAGCCACCCTTCGCCGTTTATGACATTTGCGTACGCGGTGCGCCCCGAAAAGCGCGCGATCATACCGGCGCCCACGCACGTGGACGGCACGGCGCGGCTGCAGACGGTGAGCCGCGCGTCGAACCCGCTTTATTGGAAGCTCTTGCGGACCGTGGGCGATCTCACCGGAGTGCCGGTGGTGCTCAACACGTCTTTCAACGATAACGAGCCGATCGTTTGCAGGCCCGAGGAAGCCCTCCATTGCTTCGAGCGCACCCAGATGGATGTGCTAGCCATCGGCAATTTTGTTCTGGAGAAAAAATCTGGGCCTGTTGCATCCGACGGGATAGAAGAGAAGGTAGTGAAGGGCGCTATTTAAAAAATCTGACGGGTGGAAAACGCGGCTCGCGCGCGATCATGCACATTCTGCTGCTGAACGAATACTATCCTCCCGACACTTCCGCCACGGCGAAAATGGCCGCGCAGGTGGCCGAGACTCTCGCGCGGCGGCACGAAGTGACCGTGGTTGCAGGGCGGCCCTCGTACGATCCCGACGAGTTTTACCCCTTCGCGTTTTTGCAGCGCAAAAAGTGCAACAACGTCACCGTGGAATGCGTGGGATCCACGGCGTATCCACGGCACCGGATGCGGCGGCGCGTGTCGAATTATCTTTCTTATCTTGCGCTGGCGGTTCCGCGGGCGTTGGCTTTGCGCGCAGATGTGGTTCTGGCCATGACGGACCCTCCGATTGCGGGAATCGCCGGGGCCTTTGTGGCGCGAATGGCGGGGCGGCCCTTTGTTTACAACATTCGCGATCTATACCCGGACATGGCCATCGGTGGCGATATCGTGCGGCCCGCGAAATGGGTGGAGCGCTGGGAGCAAATGCATCGCAGCGCCTTGAACCAGGCGGCCCGCGTAATCGTGTTGGGCGACGATATGCGCGAGCGCATCGTGTCGAAGGGAGTCGCGCCGGAAAAAGTGGTAGTCGTGCGGGATGGCACTTCGTTTCCGGCCGCCTTGCCGGAGCAGACAGACCCAATCGTTCAGGAGATACGCTCGGGATTTCCGTTCGTCGTGATGCACGCGGGGAACCTCGGCTTCTACGGGGCCTGGGACACTTTGTTGCGAGCCGCTGAGATACTGCGCAACGAGGATGCCGGGTTCGTGTTTATAGGGGACGGGGCAAACCGGGCGTCGATCAGCGCCGCGGCCAGCAGCATTCCGAATGTCCGGTTTCTGCCATTTCGTCCCGCCGAGCAGGTGCCGCACGTCATGATGGCGGGGGATTTGCACGTGATCACGGTCCGGCGGGGCCTCGAAGGAGTGGTTGTGCCGAGCAAGCTTTATTCGACGCTGGCCGCGGGGCGTCCCGTACTCGCCGTTGCCGCGAAGGAAAGCGATGCGGCGCGCATCGTCGTGGAAGCGGGCTGCGGCGTGGTGGCGGACCCTGACGATCCCGCGGCCGTGGCGGACGCGATCCGGCGGCTTCGGGCCGACCCTGCGAGACTAGCGGCCATGGGGCGCCGTGCCCGGGAAGTGGCTGATCGCTATGCTAGAGTGAATGAACTGGAACGGTTTGCCGGAATTATGGAAGATGCCGTTCAAGAAAAAAATGGAGGACGCCATCTGGAAAAATAAAAAGGTTCTCGTGACGGGCGGCGCATCTTTTATCGGATCGCACTTAGTGGATGCGCTGATCGAGCGCGGCGCGCAGATCCGCATCGTCGATGACCTGACGAGCGGGAGACCGAGCAATATCGAACCTCACCTCAAGGCGGGAAAGGTAACCTTCGTCGAAGCCGATTTGCGCGAGCCTGGGGTGACGCGAGCGGCCATGAATGGGATCGAGGTGGTCTTTCATCTCGCGGCGGACCATGGCGGGCGCGGCTACGTCGATCTGCATCAGGCCGGGCCGGCGTCGAATCTTTTTCTCGATGGGTTGGTCTTCTGGGAGGCTTTGAAGGCGGGCGTGCAGAAAGTCGTGTATGCCTCATCGGGCTGCGTCTATCCCAACTACATGCAGACCGACATTACGAAGGAACTGTATCTGCGGGAGGAAATGGTCAAGGCGCCCCACGACGCGGACAACATGTACGGATGGGCGAAGCTGATGGCCGAACTGACGCTGCAGGCGTATCACAAGGAGCACAAGCTCGGGGCGGCCTCTTGCAGGTATTTCACGGTGTATGGCCCGCGCGGCGTGGAAAATCACGCGGTGATCGCCATGATCGCGCGCGCATTCGTGCGGCAAGACCCCTTCGATGTCTGGGGCGATGGCATGCAGATCCGCAATTGGACCTATGTGGAAGACATCGTGAGCGGCACGATTCTTGCGGCTGAAAAAATCAACGATGGCACGGCTGTGAATCTGGGCACCATGGAGCGCATCCGAGTAAAAGATGCCGCCCAGATGGTTCTGGACAACGCCGGACACACCGCCAAACTCCGGTTGCGGCCCGAGATGCCGACAGGCCCGGTGAACCGCGTGGCCGATAATGCCCTGGCAAAGCAGCTTCTTGGTTGGGAGCCAAAGACCGCTTTCCGCGACGGGCTCAAGAAAACGATGGAGTGGTATTTCGCTGCAAAACAGCGGGAAGAAGTACGCGACGTGCTCGAGAAGATGCTGACGGCGCGCTAGACAGGGAAGCAAAACGAATGGCGCTTATCCACACGGATGTGCTTACGTTCGCAATCGCGCTGGTGGCGACGCTCGGCATCACGGTTCCGGTGCGAAGCCTGGCACTCCACTATGGTCTTGTGGATCAGCCGGGGCCGCGCAAGGTTCACCTGAAACCCATTCCGCTGCTGGGCGGTATCGCGATTTATCTTGGTTTCGTTCTGGCGATCCTGGCGACTCTGCACAATGAACCGCGGCAGCAGATCGCCAGCATCGTGGTGGGCGCAACCCTGGTGGCGATGGTCGGCTTTCTTGACGACCGCGGCCTGCTTCACCATCAGGTGAAGCTTTTCGTGGGCATGCCGGTCGCCGCGCTGATCTTGATTGCGTCGGGAATTCGCGCGCAATTATTTTCGCGATTTATTGCCGGCGCCGCCGGCATGATTCTCGACGTCTGCTTCACGATCTTCTGGGTGGTCGGCATTACTGCGGCATTTAGCATTCTCGATCACATGGACGGGCTTTGCGCGGGAATCGCCGCCGTGGCGGCGGCGTTTTTTACGCTCGCAGCTGCGATGAACGGGCAGACGATGGTCCGAACGCTGGGAGCGGCCGTGCTGGGGGCTGCGCTGGGATTTTTGAGATGGAATTTCAATCCCGCCAAAATCTTTATGGGCGATGGCGGGGCGATGCTGCTGGGGTTTCTCATGGCTACCCTGGGACTGAAGATTCGTCCCGAGGGAGCGGCTTTTCCGGCGAGCTGGCTCGTGCCTATCCTGATTCTGGGCGTTCCTATTTTTGACACATCGCTGGTTTCGATTTCCCGCGCGCGACGGGGGCTCATCCCTTTCACTTCTCCAGGGAAGGATCACACGGCGCATCGGCTTTCGAACCTGGGCCTGGGCCATCGAGGCGGAGTACTGGCGCTCTACTGCCTCGGTGCTCTTTACGGGGCCCTTGCTTTGCTCGTCCCGCACCTTCCGCCGGTGGCGGCCTGCGCGCTGACTGGGATACTGGTCGCGGGCGGCCTGGGAGCGGTTTTTTTTCTGGAATCGGTGCCGTACGAGCGCCAGGCGAAGATCAAGAAATCGGAGCCGCAACCAGCGCCGGGATCTTGACGAGCTTCGTTGGTGGAACCAGCAGCGTACGTTATACTTGCTGCGAAATAATCTTCCCAAAGGCTATTGCTGGGGATTCCCGCCGTGGGAATGGCTCCGGCCAAACCGGGCGTCCAGCAGCATAGTTTCCGGAACACAAGTTTGTTTATGAGGGCGGGCCGTCAAGACGATGAGGGTGTTTCGAGATTGCGAAGCGGAGAACGGTTCGAGACGCAACTCTTATTCGCGTAGGCAGACGGTGGCGGTGGTGGGTGGTTCGGCGGCCGGTTTGTTTGCGTCCCTCATGCTCGCGCGGCAAGGGGTTCCGGTTCGCGTTTTTGAACGGATCGAAGCGCTAGAGCATGGCGCCAGAACCCTCATCGTGACGCAACGAATGCGGCAAATTCTCGGGGCCGCCGCCGAGAGCAGCATCGTCAACGAAGTCCGGCGCTTCGAGCTTTTCACCGACGGCCGCGCGGCTACGATCCATCTAAAGCATCCCGATTTGATAATCGAGCGGCGCTCCTTGATCCAGAGGCTTGCGGACGAGGCGCAGCGCGCCGGAGCGAAGCTTGAATTGGGGCGCCGGTTTCACTCCTTGCGCCCGGACGGCAAGGAAATTCTGCTGGAAGTGGAGCGGTGCGCCGACGGAACGCGCGAGGAGGTTCGCACCGGAACGATCATCGGGGGCGATGGCGCGACTAGCCGTGTCGCCCGCGCGGCAGGCTGGGCGCCCTTGGAAACCGTCCCGCTGGTGCAGGCGATCGTGCCGCTGCCCAAAGACATGTTGCCAGACACGGTGCGGGTGTGGTTTGTTCCGCAGGACACACCGTATTTCTACTGGCTGATTCCTGAGTCGCCGAGTCGCGGCGCTCTCGGAGTGATCGGGGAATCCGGCGCGAACACGCGGCGCTGCCTCGAAGCGTTTCTCGAAAAGCGCAAATTCGATCCAATTGAGTTTCAGGGCGCGCGCATCCCCGTGTATTCCCGCTGGGTGCCTGTGAGGCGCGCGGTTGGCGAGGGCTCGGTCTACCTTGTCGGGGACGCCGCGGGCCAGGTGAAGGTTTCGACGGTGGGAGGAATCGTCACGGGCTTGCGCGGCGCTTTGGGCGTTGTGCAAGCCATTTTAAGCGGCGGGGCAAGCCGCGAATTGCGAACGCTGCGCAGGGAACTCGATCTGCACCTTTTTCTCCGCCGGACGCTTCACGACTTTCAGCAATCCGATTACAGCCGCCTGGTCGATCTGCTGAATGAGCCTGCAAAGGAATCGCTGGGCGCCTATTCCCGCGACGAGGCGTGGAAAATCGTGTGGCGTCTCTGCTTGAGCCAGCCGCGGCTGGTGCTGCTGGGGCTTCGCGGGCTTTTGATGCGTCGAGCCGGTCAGCAGGCGGCCAACTGATCTGACGAGTCCGCGTTGTGCAATT
Source organism: Candidatus Acidiferrales bacterium (assembly GCA_049516275.1). Lineage (GTDB taxonomy): Bacteria > Acidobacteriota > Terriglobia > Acidiferrales > UBA7541 > Palsa-295. The sequence goes on along the minus strand of JBEKTG010000141.1, from coordinate 1,708 downwards.
GGAGCCTTCTCGCAGTGTTTGGCACCTTCCCCGGGTTGCGATGAAACCTTTGAAAGCCGGAACTTCGCGAGAACATGCTGCCGGGCCGATTGCGGAACGGGCTTCCCGCGATGGGCTGACGTGCATATTCACCTTGTCCCATGTCTATATTGCAGTTGCCTGCTGCCTGCAAAATATCGAAAGGCGTCTAAACGCAATTGTACAGACCGAGCAGAGAGGGCTACGGTGGCCGGAAGGCTGCTTTAGTGACTTCGGAAGCCGTCCATTTCCAGATGAGGCCCAGTCCGCTCGCAAAGTGAACTGTGGGGAGCTTTGTCTTTTACTTCGAGGCACTTAACGCGCGCGTCACGATGGAAAAACCCGTTGCTTGTTTATAGGAACTGGGCTATAAACTTGGCACTGAAAAGGGTGGTGTATTTGTATGTTCCGGTGCTTTAGACCTCACTAGTTGGTCTGCACGGCAAGCAAGTGGGCACCTGGGTTAAGTAAAAATTGCACATATTGGGGGTTTCCATGTCTGAATACGCTTTCAAGCGCGGGCCGGTTCGTCTCTTCGTTGTGACCTGCTTTGCCGTGATCTTTTGCTCGCTGATGTTTGCGCCGTCCCTCCTCAGCCAGACGGCTGCGACGGGCGCCTTGACGGGAACGTTGCGAGATTCTTCCGGCGCGGTGGTGCCGAATGCGACAGTCACCGTGACCAGCATCGGCACCGCGCAGGTGCGCACCACGACGACCAGCGGCGATGGCACGTACAAGGTTGGATTGCTGCCTCCGGGAAATTACAGCCTGAAGTTCGAGGCCGCCGGTTTCAACAGCTTGGAGGTACCGTCGGTCACTGTTGTTGTTACCGAGACCGCCGTTCTGGATCAAACCCTTCAGGTGGGCGCGCAGACGCAGCAAGTGGAAGTTCGCGCGGAAACCGAAGCGGTGCAGACTGCGAGTTCCACGGTGGGCAACGTGGTGAGCTCTCAAACCATGACCGCCATGCCTTTGACTTCGCGGAACTATACGAACCTGCTGGGGCTCGCCGCCGGCGCCAATGCCAGCGTGTTCAACGCCGCCAACCTGGGCCGCGGATCGCAGGATATCGCCGTGAACGGCGCGACCGTCGCGCAGAACAACTATTCGATGGACGGAGCATCCATCGTGAATTTTACGACCAACGGCAATACCGCGGATGGCGGCGCGAACCCCGGGATCGGGATTGTGAATCCGGATGCGATCGAGGAATTCAAAATACAGACCTCGATGTTCGACGCCGGCTACGGCCGCAAGCCGGGAGCCAATGTGAACGTGGTGACGAAGTCCGGCACGAACCAGTTCCATGGCACGGCCTTCGAGTTTTTCCGTAACACCGAGCTCAACGCCAACGACTTTTTCCGCAAGATCAGTCCGGCGGTTGGGGGCGTGGCCGAAAACGGACGGCAGGTGCTCAATCAGAACCAGTTTGGCGGGGTATTCGGCGGGCCGGTGAAGAAGGACAAGTTGTTCTTCTTCGTGTCGTATCAGGAGACCCAACAGAAGAATGGGATTTCACCGGCAGGTTATTCCACCCCAACCCTGGTGGGCATACCGACCGGGGACCGCACCACTGCTGCGTTCCAGTCTGCGCTGGGCGCGGCGTTCTGCGGCGGCAAGACCTCCAACGGCGGCACGCAGGTGGCTTGCAACGGCTCAAACATCAGTCCGGTGGCCCTGAATCTTCTGG
>JBEKTG010000140.1:0-8082 GCA_049516275.1 Candidatus Acidiferrales bacterium | reverse complement strand
ACTAGCGCTCTCGTCGTGATCGATCTGCAAAAGGGCATCGTTGGCATGCCGACGGTTCATCCTGCGGGCGAGATTATTGGCAACTCCGCGCGGTTAGCGCGGGCTTTTCGGGAGAAGGGAATGCCGGTGGTGCTGGTCCACGTTACGGGCATGATTCCGCGGCGCACCGAGGCCGCGTTTCCGAAATTTACGCCGCCGGCCGATTGGGCCGAGTTTGTTGCTGAACTCGACCAGCACCCTGGCGACTGCGTCATCGCCAAGAAAACCTGGGGCGCGTTCCTGGGGACCAATCTGGACGAATACCTGCGGCAGCGCGGCGTGACGCAGATCGTGATGACGGGCATCGCCACGAGCATCGGCGTGGAATCGACGGCGCGCAGCGCGTTCGATCTGGGGTACCACGTGACGTTCGTCACGGACGCGATGACGGACCGCGACGCTGACGCGCACCGCAACAGCCTCGAAAAGATTTTTCCGCGTATGGGCGAGACCGACACCACCGAGAATGTACTGAAAATGCTGCAGGAGGCGTCCGGCTCCGAAAGCCGGCCATAAGACGCCGACGTGCTGAAAACAAGGGAGAGCGGCGCGGGTTCTGTCCTGCTGGGTTCGGTGTCGCACGCGTGGCGAGCGCTGCGTCACCGCAACTTCCGGCTTTTCTTTTTCGGGCAGACCATCTCGATGATTGGCACGTGGATGACGCGGATCGCCACGAGCTGGCTGGTCTACCGCCTCACCCATTCGGCACTGCTGCTGGGATTTGTCGGATTCGCGGGGCAGATTATTTCATTCGTGCTGGGGCCGTTCGCGGGCGTGTGGGTGGAGCGCATGAACCGGCGGCAGTTGCTGGTGTGGACGCAGGCCGCGGCCGCCGCGCAGTCGTTGGCACTCGCCGCACTTACGCTGGCCCACTCGATTAACCTCTGGGAAATTATCGCGCTCACCGCTTTGCAGGGATTGATCAACGCCTTCGACATGCCCGCACGGCAATCCTTTCTTGTGCAGATGGTCGACGACCGCAACGACCTGGGAAACGCCATCGCGATCAACTCCTCGATGGCCAACGGCGCGCGGCTGATCGGCCCGGCTATCGCGGGCGTGGTGATCGGCGTCGCGGGCGAGGGCTGGTGCTTCCTGATCGACGGCATCAGCTACTTTGCCGTGATCGCGTCGCTGCTGGTGATGCACATCAAGCCGCTGGATATCCGCCGCAACGCCGCCAGCATGCTCGAACAAATGCGCGAAGGCTGGGATTACGTGCGCACCTTCCGGCCGATCCGCACGATCCTGCTTCTTTTCGCGGTGATCAATTTAATGGGCTACCCCTACTCTGTGCTGCTTCCGGTGTTCGCCAGCCAGGTTCTGCACGGGGGAGCCGCTACGCTCGGCTGGCTGGCGGGAGCGTCGGGGATTGGTGCGGTGGTGTCGGGATTTTCGTTGGCGATGCGCAAGTCGTCCGAAGGACTGACGCGCATGCTGCAGATCTCCGCCGCGATCCTCGGAGGCTCGCTGTTTCTCTTCGGCTTGTCGCACACGATGTGGGTGTCGCTGCTGCTGATGGCGTTTACCGGATTCGGCCTGATGCAGTGCGCGTCGGTGAGCAATACGATCGTGCAGTCGCTGGTGACCGAAGACAAGCGGGCGCGGGTGATGAGCTATTACACCATGGCGTTTTTCGGCGCGGCGCCGTTTGGCAGCCTGCTGGCGGGCGGACTGGCAAACCGGATCGGGGCGCCGCATACCGTGATGTTCACGGGCGCTTGCTGCATCGCGGGGGCGCTGTGGTTCACGCTTGAGCTGCCGAAGATCGGGACGGTGATGCAGCGGGTGATGTACGAGCGAATCGAGCAGCATTTGGACAGCGAAATGGATCAGGAAATCGGGCAGGAGATCGACCAGGGACAGGTACTTTTGCCCGACGCCGCGGCACACCACGATTAGTGCCGCTTGTGATTTGCATCACGCTGCACGGTGACTTACGCCCCCGCATTGTTTCGCAATACTGCTTAACATGCAGATGAAGAACGGGACAACAGCTGGACGGAGGGATTTATGCACACCGTTCACATCGAAACGATCCACCTGCACGAGCGGCATGCGCATTTCTGGGAATTTCTGTGGACCGCGTTCACTGCAATGGGACTCGCGCTCCTGTTTGTTCTGCTGCACATGAGCCTGGCGAGGTGACGAACCGCCTCACCTTTTGGGCGCGACTAATTCCGTAACGCGCGTCAGCGTTGTGTCGCTGACGAAGATGTTGCCGTGAATGTCCTCGGCCATCGCGTTGGTCTCGACGAACTGGCCTGGGCCTCTGCCCGGTCCTTCCCCTGCGGCCCCTAGGATGTTGCCATCCCAATCCATCTTGACGATCTGGCCGTCCATGCCGGTGGCCATCCATAGCTGCTTGTCGCGATCCACGAAGAACTCGCAGGTGAGATTGGGCGACTGAATCGTTTTGACGAACTTGCCGTTGGCGTCGTAGACGACGATGCGGTATTCCTCGCGGTCGCCGATATACACATCGCCGTTGTTGGGATTGACGGCAATGCCGTGGGCCATGCCGAATTTTCCGGGTCCGGCGGCGTTGCCGAACCACTGGTTGACGAATTTGCCGTCTTTGTCGAGATGCAGGATTCGCGAGGCGCCGTCATTGGGACTCTCGTTCCCGTGACCCATGGCGATGTAGATGTCGCCATTTGGCGCGAAGGCGAGCGACGTGGGCTGCCACAGAAGCCTCTGCCCCTTGGCTTCGTTCCAGTCGCCGCGCTGGCCTTTCACGCCGAGGGTCATCAGCAGCTTTCCTTCAGGACTGAATTTCAGCACGGTGTCGCCAAACTGATCGCAGAGCCAGACGTTGTCGTCCGCGTCAACCGAAAGGCCGTGCGGCTTGCCGGCAATGTCCGCTCCGAAGGAATTGACGAGCTTGTAATTTTCGTCCCACTCAAAAAGCATCGGCTTTCCGGGATCGTTGCGCACCACGGCATAGATGTGGCCCCTGGAATTTATGGTGAGGGCCGCTACGCCGCCGGTGGTGTTCTCGGGAAACTTCAACGGGTAGGCGTAGGTGAATCCCATGTCGGGCTTGTGCTCGACGTGATTGATGAACCCGCGATCGACGCCCCAGGCGCAGTTTGGCGAGCCGTAGCACACCGTGCCCCAGCCGATCTGTCCGCCATATTGCACGGCTACGCCGTTGATGAATTTGGCCCCGCTGCCCCGCAGGCGCGCTTCACCGGTGAGGGTTGGCGACGGCGGCTCGGCCGGCGGCACGTACACATACGGCACGCCACAAAACTTGCTGAGGTTGCAGTCCTCACCCGGCCCTTGGACGCGGTGCTGGCGCGGCGCCATCATCTGCGAAAATCCGAGCGCCACGGTGAAGGCTGTTGCCAGCGCGGCGATGGCAGCGCCGGTAAAAACGCGTTCTTTCATTACTGCCCTCCATCGAATGCTTCCAAGTGCCATACAGAAATATCACCAACCGGGGCTTTCGGGCTGGTTATTCTTTTGGCGCTTGCGGACTTTTACATCAGGGACGATGGAGTTCGGGCGGGCTACAGACGCAGCCGTTTCTTTGCGCGGGTTGTTGCGGCGACCGCGGGCGCGGCCTTGCGATCTTCAACCGATATGCTTGGCCAGGTCTGCCCACGAGCTGATGGCGCCGATGCGCGTGCGGGCGTTGGCCGATTGCACGCGGCGGATCTGCAGCATGATCTCGAAATTCGCGAGCCGGGCGCGGACTTTGGCGAGGGTCTCGGTGTAGGCGGAGAGTTCGTCGCGCCAGGCCTGGGTGGCGACGAGCCGCGCGTCGGCGTCGCAGATGGCCTGGTCCACCTGCTTGAGCTGGCGCGAAATGTTCTCGAGCGTTCCGGGAGGCTGGCCGGTGGGATCGGGAAATTTGCGGACGCTCTCGAGCCACTCGCGGAGATTCCCGTGAATCTCGCGGACTACTTCCAGGGGTTCGTTCATGGACATCTAGCCTCGTACGTAAATGGTTGCGCCATCGGGTTGCGCCGAATAGATGGCGGGATTCAGGTGCGCGCCGTCATTGGGGGCGGACGCGTCGCCGATTTCGCGGTCCACCTGCTTCCAGGTTTCGGCGAGGGTGGAGAAGCCCGCGGCGAGTGTGCCAATCGCTTCGTCCGCGGAGGCGTTGCCCGGGCGGAGTATTTCGGTGCGAGTCGCGTTGTAAAAGGCGGAAAGGTTGCGGGCCACGTCTCCGCCCTCGTCGAAATTGAGCACCGATTGCAGATGGCCGATCACGCGCACGGCGTGCGTGAGGCCGAGAGTGCGCTGCTCGATATTCCCCTGCTGGATTCCGCGTTGCGCCCGCCGCAGCGAGCGCACCACTTCTTCGTAGAGAATCACAATTAAGCCGACCGGGCTGGCTGCCCGAACGGCATTTTCACGATAGGTCCGTGCTGGATTATTCATGGTTACCCCAGGGAATTCAGTTGCTGGTTGATTTGGTCTAGGAGTTCGGGAAGTTCCTGCAACGTCGTGTCGACCTGCACGTACTGCGCGGTCAGTTGTTGTGTCGTTGTGGCGAGCTGGGCTTGGAAGTCGGAAATCTGCTGCGTGATAGAGATTTGCGACTGCGCGAGGCCGGCGATATCCGTGGCGACAGCGCCCGTAATGGGGTTGGCGATATTATTGAGAGTATTGGTGAGATTCGTTCCGAAGTTCCCCGTCGTGGCGCCCTGGAAAAAGGCCTGCACCGCGGCAGGATTAGCTTGAAGGGCAGTGGCGAGGGATCCTGAATTCACAGTGAGTGTGCCGTCATTGTTAAAGCTGATGCCGAGGTCGCTGATGCTGTTGATGTTGCCGTTGCCCGTTTGCGAGAAAGCAACTGCAGCAAGGAGTTCACCCTGCCCGAGGGCCAGGGTGCTATCGGTGCCGAGCGGGCCGGGTTGCCCGTTCGTGCCAATCGTGGACTGCGTGTTGATGTCACCAATCACGGTGTTATAAGCGCTTACGAAACTGTTGACCGCGCTTTCCTGCTGGGTGACGTCCGGGCCGGTGGTCACCGATACCGGCACGTCTCCGGTGGTGCCGGTCAGGCTCAGAGTGACGCCGGGGATGGCGGAAGAGACGGTGTTGGTGGTGCTGGAGATGGGAATTCCGTCCACGTTGAGTGCGGCGTTTGCGCCGGTGACGCCGGTGTTGAAGCCGACTACGCCCGCGGAGGGAGTGATCGTCAGATTGCCGGGCGCGCCGCTGGTATTGCTGACAAGAGCCAGTCGCGCGCCATTGGCGTCGGTGATCACGCTGGCCGTGACGCCGATGTTGGCGGTGTTATTGATTGTCTGCGCCAGGCCATCGAGCGTGTTATTGGTGCCGTTAATGGTGATCGGGACGGCGGTGTTGGTTCCCACCTGAATCGACAGTGTTCCCGTTGCAATGGGCGTCGAACTGGTGGCCACCGCGTTGGAGTAAGCCGAAGACGTGGATGCCAACGACGTCACCGTGATCGTGTGCGACCCGGAGGGCGTGCCGGCCGTGGCGCTTGCGGTGAGGACCGCGGAATTTGACGACGCAGCAACGACATCGGTGAGCTGCCCGGCGGGATCGCTCAGCGCAAAAACGGCGTTTTGCAGAGTTTGAATATCGTTATTGAAACTGTTCAGCGCGGTTTGCTGATTGGTGATCGTTGTCTGATCGCCTTGCAGAACTGTCAGCTCGGCCGTCTGGGGTGCCAGCGAAGCCTGAACCAGCGCGCTTATGTCAATTCCCGCGCCCAGTCCTCCGCTGCCAGAAGTAGACTGCGATCCGTTGAGTACGGAGGTGCCAATAGTTGTAGTGCTCATAGGTCTCTCTCTTAACCGAGGTCCTTTACAAATTCTGTCTGGTGCGTCTGCGCGGGCCGTGGAACCAGAGGCCGCCTTGCTTTTGCGTTAACGAAGTAAAGCGGGCTCGGAAACGAGCCCGCCCTCTTCTGCCTGCGACCTGCTTACTGCAGCAAGTTCAGTACTTGCTGCTGTGCCGTATTGGCTTGCGCCAATGCGGAGATACCGGTCCGTTCCAGGATTGAGTACTTGGACAGGTTTGCTACGACTGTAGGTATGTCAGCTGCGGTGATCTGATTCTGCGCAGACGTGAGGTTGGTTATTTCGCTGTTCTCGACGTTGCTGGCCGCTTGCAGACGGTTAACACCCGCGCCGATGGTGCCGCGGTCGGCGGCTACCGTTGCGATCGCTGTGTTGATCAACGCCAAGGTGGCTTCCGGGTCGGTTGCACCGGTGGATCCCGGCGTACCCGTCAACGAAGTGCCATTCAGGGATAATGCGGTAGTCGACAAAGCGCTGACGTTGACACCGATCGTGGTGGTTCCTGCCGTGCTCGAATCGCTCAGGAAGATGGAGGTTGTAGTACTGCCGGACGCTGCGAAAATCGTAGTGCCGTTGAACGTGGTGTTGGACCCGATGCTGTTGACTTGCGCCAGAATCTGCTGATATTCAGCGTCGATTGTGCCGCGCTGAGCGGCTGAGACCGTTCCAGTAGACGCTTCGGTCGCCAGGGTTACGGCACGATTAAGGAGTGTCGTTACCTGACCAAGAGCGCCGTCGGCCACTTGCAGAGCTCCGACGCCGTTGTTGGCATTCGCGACCGATTGGTTCAAGGCGGTGACGTTGGCTTGCAATCCATTGGCGATTGCCAGGCCGGCTGCGTCGTCGGCTCCGGTGTTAATTCGCGAACCGGAGGACAACTGAGTGAGTGTGTTCTGCAGATTGGTCTGCGTACTGTTCAACTGGTTTTCTGCGACTAGGGACGAGATGTTATTTAAAACGCTGAGTGCCATTTGAATGTCCTTGCTGCTACTACAATTCCGTTCTTGGCTCGGAGCCTTTCTCACCGGCTGGACATTCCCGCAAGCCGAAGGCTTTTTCGATCCGTTGGAACGGCTTCTTGCTCTTCAATAAGCGAATCGGCTGATGATCAGAAGGCTTTAATTTTTCGAGGGGTTCTTGTCTCTAGGTGTGTATCTTTTCAGCAACGGGAGTGTCGGCGGCTTCGCTAGTTGTTTCAAGTCGGTGCAAATGGGCTTTCAGCAAGTCCGAAGTGGGAAAAAGTTCGAGTCCCCGCCGCAGCAAAAGCAGAACACGAGGAAAGTCCTCCAGCTTTGCCCGGATACTCGCGGCGCGGACGAAATCTTCCGGCTGGCACTTGACGGCGGCGAGCTTCTCCTCGGCGGCCTGGGCGCCCTGGGAGACGTGGTTCAGCCAAAGCTCGGCCATCACCAGACGGTCGTGCAATTCCGGGTTCGAGGGTTCACGTTGGATGGCCCGGCGGAGCCTCCGCAAGCCGGAGGAAGGTTTTCCGCATCTGGCTTCGGCCAGGCCCAGTTTGCTTTCCAGAGAAGCGCTTGAGGGAGCGCGCTTCAACCCGCGCAAATAGCACTCCCGTGCGGCTTCATAGCGCGCCAGATTGTAATGGGAATCACCCGAAATTTCCGCGAGCCACGGAGTGGAGTGCCCGGCAGACTCCGCGCGACGGAAGCATTCCAGGGCTTTTGCGGGCTCGGCGAGCCGGAAGCGGCAAACGCCGGTGAAGAACCAGGCTACGCCCGACTGCGGGTTGAGCTCGCAGGAGCGCTCGAAGGATTTGAGGGCTTCCTGCACGTTCCCGAGGTTCTCCATCTCCGATACGCCGAGCTCGAAATGCGCCTGGCTGTTGCCGGGCATGTCCGCCACTTTTTTACGCCCTAACTCGAGGTAGAAGAGAATCTTTCGGGCGCGCTCCTCGTCGTCGTGAACCATGCCCATATGGTGGATCAGCAGATTCGAGGAGGCGATGAGGCGTTTGGCGGCGAGGATCTGCCAGCCGACGGTCTCGTGAACCCGGCCCGTGAAGTAGATGTCCGGGTGGCGCTGGAACAGGCGGACGTTTTCGTGGTCCACGTAAGCCGGATATCTCTGCGCAGGGCCGAAGCTCGAGTCGTTGGGTTTGGCGGGGCGGTCCCAGATCTTGTGCTCCAGGGTTGCAACATAGTTGCGGATGGTTACCTGATAGCCCGACACAGACCGATGCGATAGAAGCGAGGGCAGCAACGCGGCGGCGCCGGGATCCAGCCGCTCGTCCGCG
>JBEKTG010000139.1:0-8086 GCA_049516275.1 Candidatus Acidiferrales bacterium | reverse complement strand
ACCTGCGCGAAGCGCTGCTGGTCCAGGCGAACGTTGATGGTGTCCCGCAACTGCGCCACGATTTGCCCGGAAGGTATCGCTCGCACCTCCGCGGCGAAATCAAATTCCGCTTCGCGGCGATCGTGCTTTTGCGCCCAGTCGAGCGCTGTGGCGGAAAGCTTGGCGGAGATCGGGACGTACACCTGCTCGTTGTTCAGGCGGAACATCGCCGTTTCGACGGCAATGGGCAGCTCGACCACCGGGTTATCGGAATGCATCGCTTCGGCGAGTTGTTCGTCGCGCGATGCCTGTTCCAGATGCTGGAAATCGCGCGGCGCGTAATAGCCGTTGCGGTAGCGGACCTGCACTCCCGGCGCATTTACTTTCACGCGGACCGCGTGCCAGCTGCCGTCGCGCTTCACGTTCGCGTTGAGGTAGTAGCCCACCAGGTAGTAACCGCCATTCTCCTGCTCGATCTTCGGGAATGCGTCGCTTAGGTCGCCGAGGTCGTAGAACGCGCGTCCTCCCGTGTCGGTGGAGAGCGTGGCGAGTGTGTCCCGCGAATCCTCGCGCTGATCGGTTTGGTGGAACACGGACGCGCCGGTGAACATCGAGGTTCCGGTGGCCGCGTCGGCGGTCACATCGCCGCCCGGCACTGCAGCCATCAGGCCGCGCGCGTCAATGGAATAGATGGAGACGTTGGCGCGATTGGCGGCGTCGGTCGCGGCGCGTAGTTGCGTACGATTCTCTTCGCCCGTCTGCGTAATGCCGCCTGTGAATTCGATCACGGACTTCCTGCCGGGAATCACGCCCAAGACGTTCGCGAGGCTCTCCACCGCTTCGAGCTTCTGGTCCGTGTTGAAGACGTTGAATTCCGTCTCGTCCGGGGTGTAGGCGGCGCCGGTATCCTGCTGTACGTCGTACTCGCCGTTCTGCGCGGCGGCGTAGAGTGGATTGGATAGCTGGGACGACACGCCGGGAAGCAGCTGCGCGATGGCTTTGTTGAGCTTGTCATGATCGTTGGTGAAGTCGGAGAGCACCCGAAGGCTGGAGCTGAAGATTACCACCGAGACGAGATCGGCTTTGGTCATCTGCTGCTTTACGAATTTCGCGGCGGCGTCGTGCGCGCGCATGAGGTCGTCGTTACCAAGAGAGGTGAGGTCGAAGAAAAGCACCAGCATGCGGCGGTCGCGGGCCTGCTCGCCGGCAGTTTGCGCGGCCGCGTCGCTCGGGCTGTCGACCGCGATCACGATGGGCTTGGTGTCCGTGTCGCTCGCGGTTTCGACGGCCTCGATGTCTTCGTAAGAAAAGATGGAGACCTTCTGCCCTTGCCCGTCGTCCGTGATAGTGAACTGATCGGACCGGAGTCCTTTGACGGGCTTGCCGGAACGATCCGTCACCTCGACGTCGATGCGCACCAGGTCCGATGAGCTGCGCAGCATGGGTTGCGAGGACGGCGGGACCTGCTGCGTCGCATTCGCGGGCTGCTGCGGAGACTGCCCGGTAGTTGGTGCGGGAGGTTGCTGACCCGCGGCCTGCTGCCGCGCCTGCATTGGCGCGGAGGGGGTACAAAGCCCCGCAGCCAGAAAGGCCACTCGGAGCCGTTTAATAAAACTGTGTTTCATGGAATGCCGCCTGCTCCCTCACAGATTAAACCGAATCATGATGTCCATGGTTCGCATCGAGCCTGCGCCCGTCACGCGCCCGAACGTGCTGGATCCCAGAGTAGAGCCCACGCCGTTGAAACTTGGCGTATTCGTGAGGTTCTGAATCTCCCAGCTCGCGTTGAACGTATGCCGCTGCTCGCGTCCGAAGCGCACCGATTTTGCAATCGACAGGTTCCAGTTGAACTGGCACGGGCCTTCCACCGAGCCGCGGTGCTCGTCGCCATATTCTCCCGCCGGCGGCGTGGCGAACGCAGCGGTGTTAAAGAAATTGAGGGTCCCGCCCCCGCAAATTCCGAGATTGGGATTCCCGACCAGATTGGCGCGCTCGGAAAAGTTCGACCCCGTTCCCGAATTATTCGCCGCGCTTCCGCCCAGATACACCGTGAGGGGCGTCCCGGTATGCCACGTCACCGTATTCAAGAGCCGCAGGTTTCCAAGGGCGTGCTCTTTCCATCCGTGATTGGCCCAGCGATTCCTTTCGCCGAACGGCAATTCGTAGGTGGAAGAAAACCGGAACTGGTGGCGCATATCGAACGACGAGAGCCCGCGCTCGGCCGCATAGTTCCCGTCCTGCTGCACCACGATGCCGCCGGTGCCTCCGATGGAACTCGCGTTGTCGATGGATTTTGAAAATGTGTAGGCGCCCTGGAACGAAACTCCATGCGTGTAGCGATGGACGACGCGAACCTGCAAGGCGTTATAGATCGAATTCGCGCCGGACTGGTCGTAGTAAAAGCTCGTGGCATAGGGAATCTGCAGATCCGTTTGCGTGTTCAACTGGCCCGTGCCGAGCGGCGCGCGGTTGGGCGCCCGCAGCAGATCGAGACTGGTTCCCTTGGTCCCGGTATAAGTGAGATCCAGCAGCCAGTTTTGCGTGAAGGAAGTTTCGGTGCCGAGCATCCAGATCTGCGCGTAGGCGGGGCGATAATTGGGATTCACTCCGGCCGTGTTGAGGATCTTGTTCGCCGCCGTCTGCGCCGGGAAGCCCTGTTGCAGCGTCAGCACCTGCGCGGCGGACGTGTAGAGATTCTGCGACTGGTCGAAGGGCGGTTGATACGCCAGATATTTCTGCGCGAGAGAGTTGTAGATCGACTGGTTGTAGAAGATGGAGTAGCCGCTGCGTACGATCGTTCGCTTTTTAAGCCCCGGATCCCAGGCGAACCCGATGCGCGGCGCCCAATCGTTGTAGTCGCCGCGAATCAGCGCGCGGGGATATGCGCCGCTAAACGGACCCGTCTCACCCGGCGTCACCACAGCCACGGCCGTAGCGGTTGAATTCAGGTCGAGGTTCGCGATGTGGTTATACAGCTCGACAGGGGGCGTCTGCGCCTGGTAACGCACGCCGTACTGAAACGTGAAGCGCTTGTTGACGCGGAAATCGTCCTGCGCGTAGCCGATAAATCCCCACGCGCGGAAATATGTGTTGGGATCGCCGAATTGCACGGCGGTGTTGTAGGGAAGGCCGAGAAGAAAATCGGCGAATTCGTAATAGGGTTCGGTCACCGGCGTCAGAGGCGTTGCCGGATCTCCGTTCGCGTTGAGCTGATTGGTCATCACGCCCGTGAACCGGAACGCCCCGCGCGGGTTGGGATTCGAATCGGCGTTGAGTTCGATACGCCGCACTTCGCCGCCGAAGGTCAGCGTGTGCTTGGTCTTCACCCACGTCAGCGCATCGGACAATCGCAGCGTCTGGTTGCGCACGCGCGAAGGAACCGGGTCGTTGAACCCCGTGAAGCTGCTGAACTGAATTCCCGGCAGGCCGTAATCGATCGGATCGGTTGCGATACCCGTGATGTTACAAGATGGGCTCGGCGGTGGGCAGAGATTCCCGGCAATGTTATTCACGAAGGAATTTGCGCTGAGGGTTTGATTGCGGCTGCGGCTCCAATTCAGATGCGTATTCTCCGTTAATCTGGGAGACCAATTGTGAATCAATCCCAGGTCGACGTTCTGGCTTCGCGAGGTTTGCCGCCCGCGGATATCGGGGAACGCCGTGATCGTGTCCTGCCGCGACGAACTGAAGTTATAGCCGATGTTCAGGTTCAACTTCGCGTTGATCGTGTGCAGCACGTGAATATTGAAGCTGTCGGTGTTGTGAGGCGTCGTCGCCTGCAGCAGAAAATTCTGCGCCGTCTGTCCTGGCACATTCGGCAGCGGAAAGTATTGAAGGAGTGCCTGCGACGCCGGATCGATCGACGGAATCTGGCACCCGTTTCCCAGCGGGGTGCGCGGCCCGGCAAGATTGGAGAAGGGATTGTACAGCGTCACTCCAAGTCCGCAGAAGTTGCCGCTGCGCTCGGCCAGTGTCGGCACCGTGGAAAACGTGTTGATCCCGCTCTTCTGCGTGTCGTGTTGGAAGTTGGCGAAGAAGAAGGTCTTGTTGGTTCCGTCGTAGATATGCGGAATCTTCAGCGGGCCGCCCATATTGGCGCCGATGCGCTCGTCGTAGTTCGACACTTTTGGAAACTCATTCCCGGTAATCGAATACGGCCGCGCGTCGAAAGCTGAATTCGTGTAGCGCTCGGAGAAGCTGAAGCGAACGCGGTTCACGGCCTGGCGTCCCAGCCGCCCTCCGCCTCCACCTCGGCCACCACCGCCGCCACCTCCTCCGCCTCCGCCGCGAAACAGGCCGCCTTGGGCGAACCGTCCACCGCCTGGGCCTCCCCCCATGCCCCCTCCGCCACCGGGCCCTCCGAAGGCCAAGCGCCCCCCGCCCCTTCCTCCTGTGCTGCCAAATCCCTCGGGTCCGCCCGGGGCACTCGGCGCAAGCGAATCCGCGTTAAAGCCTCCGGGGCCTCCCGGTCCACCGGGGCCGCCGGCCATCATCACCGGACCCGTTGCTGCCAGTCCCTGGCCCGTGGTGCCTTGTAGCAGAAACGAATCCGACGAGGATGCCACCGCAGTTCCCGACGATAGCTCCGCTGCCGCCTGCGCGCCCCCTCCGGCCTGGCCAACGGTTTCTCCCTGCGCGCCGCCTGTTGCGTCCGCCTCACCCGTCAGGTCGGTCTGCGCGAAGCCTCCGGCCATTCCCTGACTGATGGCGTTCGCAACGCCTGCAGGTACCTGGCCGCGCCCGCCGAACCCGCCGCGTCCGCCTTGGCCTCCCTGGCCATTTTGACCTTGGCCGAAGCGGCCTTGGCCGTTTCCGCCTCCCCCTTGGGGATTTCCTGCGGCTCCATACTGTCGCCGACCCTGCCCGGGGGAGTTCCCGCCTGCGCCATTCGACGGGGCCGTCAACTCGGCTAGAGTAGCCACGCGCAGCACGACCGCGAGCGGTTTGTTGGCGGAAGCGAGAAGTTGCACCTCGCTTGAGGATTTAACGAATCCAAGCTGGCTTGCTTCGACGCGATAGTGCCCGGCCGGCAAAGCCGGAAATTCGAATTTCCCGGACTCATCCGTCCAACTCACCCAGCTCTTATTTGTGTCGGCATTTGTGAGGCGAACGGTTGCCGAGGGAACGGGCGCACCCTCAGCCGTCTTCACTGTGCCGGAGGTAGTGGAAGCGGAGGTAGCGCTTCCAGTGGAACTCTGAGGAACTGCCGGCGCGGGGGACTGGCCGTGCGATGCGCCGTGGGTTTGTGCACACAGGCCCGCCCTCAAAGCGGTCATCAACACAACGAGGAGCCACGCGGTGCGCCTTCCTGGGTTCTGGCCGACTTTGTGGCTCCGCGCCATGAGCTGGTGAACCGCGATTCTAGTAGCCGCCCGTGCTGGCGTAAACGGGATCGTACACCTGGCGGAACGTCACCGGTTCTTTGAAGCGCTTGTTTTCCACCTTTGTGGTGACGATCAGTTGCTTGTTGTCAGGGGACAGCTCATACGTGCGCGTAGTCGCGCCGCCATTTCGCATTGATTGGGTTGCGACCAGCTTGTTGTCCTGCCATTGCGCCACGGGCGTTGGGGGACCCGCGTTGGCGTCGTCATTCGAGGAATTCGTTGCCGATGAATGCGCGCTCCCTTGTTCGGAAGGAGCCAGGTAGAGCGCAAGCACGCGTCCGGATGTATCGGACACTTTCGCGGATGTCGGGGTCTGCTCGATCACCAGCTGGGCCATGCCGCGCCCCCCGCCTCGGCGCCCGCCGCCTCCGCCCTGTTGATCTCCATCGTTCGGTGGCCCGCCGCCATTCTGTCCACCGTTCTGGCCGCCGTTGCCACCGCCCCAGCCTCCGCCACCATTCCCACCGCCTCCACCCATGCCGCCACCACCGCCGCCATATCCGCCTCGCCGCCCGCCTCCGCCCTGGTCGCCTGAGTCCTGCTGCGCCTGGCGCATTTTCTGCATGGGGTTGTCGCTCAAGTCCGCGTTCAATTTCCAAGTACCGGCAAGATTGGGCTTGCCGGCAACCTGCGCCGCGGGGCGGCCCGTCGTCGATGGCTGGTCAGACGGCGTAGCTCCCGGCAACGGACCTGCGCTCTGCGCAGCAACCCTTCCCGCCGGGAAAAGCAGCAACGGAAGAAATACCGCCGTGCATAGAGCTGGACGCTTAAAAGTGACTGCCTTCAAATGATGGATATTTATCGATTCGCTCATCGGATGTTTACCTGCCTTTTCAGAATGTACGAGTCGGTTGGATGCGGCCGTTTCGTACATCTGTTGTTCCCATCAGGTGGCCGCGAAGTTCCGTAAGTTTTGAAGGGATGCGGCGCTGGGTGTTGCGCTATCCCTAGTGTTTTGCGGCTTCCAGATCCTGCGCGGCGGAATCGATCAGGGCGCGCTCGTTATCGAGTACCTTCGATACGCGCACAATTTCGGAACTCGCCTCGTCCCAGTGCTTCTGTTCGATTGCCTCGCGCACGCCGGGAATCGTCTTCGCGTCGTAACCCGAATACACCCCTGGTGCATAAATCATGTGCTTGTACCACGGCCGCCGAAGGAGTCCCTCCGGAGTCGTCAGCCGCTGCTCGCTGGCGGCCAGTTTCTGGTTCAAATCGCTCAGAGTTCCGGCCGGCAGTTCCATGCCTTTGGTTTTGTTCAGCGCGTCCTGGTAACGGCCGGCACTCAGAGCCAGCGCGTCGGTGGCGTTATCGAGAGGCGCGAAATTCAAATACGGCGGCACATCCTCCCTCGGCGGAGCCACTTTTGGATGCCGCGGATCGTTCACCGCGCTGAAAAGTCCTTCGTCGATTTCCTTGTTGCGCTCGAGAATCGCGTCGCGTTCATCGGTCGCGAGCTTCTTCAATTCCTTCGTATACACGCGAATCGTGTCCGCCAGATCGGTGAATTCAAACGGCAGCAGATCGGCGTCCGCCAGCCGCATCACCACGGTGCCAATCGTCTGCGAGAGAGCGCGCCCGTAAACGAAGTCCGTGTCGGCGAAATGCGTATACCAGTAGAAATCGTCATAGACCGAGTGATAGATCCCGCTGTCCACCTCGCCCACGTAGCTGAGATCGAGCGTGGCGATGCCGAGATGGTCGATGAACGCGGTGTAATCGGACCCCGAGCCCAGCGCTTCCACCCGCAGGTCGGCGCGCTGCCGCAATTCCTGGCGGTCTTCGGCCGTCTTGGCCTGCTCGATTTCGCGCAGCCGCAGGCGCTGGGTCACCGGAAGGCCCGAGTCGGGGTCCTGAATATCGCGGGCCACGCCGTTTACGAAATGCTCGAGCGTGTGCGAGCCGTTCATGCTGAGATAGCCGCGGCTGTTTCCGTCGCTATTGATGTACGCAACGGCGTGCTGCTGAATTTCCTTGTCGTGCTCCTCCGCCCATTCGGTCGAGCCGAGCAGCATCGGTTCCTCGCCATCCCACGCGCAATAAATGATCGTGCGCTTGGGTTTCCATCCCTGCTTCGACAATTCACCGAGCGCCCGGGCCTCTTCGAGCAGCGTCACCTGCCCGGAAGTCGGGTCCTCCGCGCCGTTCACCCACGCGTCGTGGTGGTTCCCGCGGATCACCCAGGCGTCCGGCTGCTCAGACCCGGGAATCTTCGCGATGATGTCGTAGACTGGCTTGATGTCCCAGTTGAAGCTCACCTTCAGATGGACTTTCGCCGCGCCCGGCCCCACGTGGTAGGGAATCGTCAGTCCGCCGCGCCACTCTTTGGGAGCCATGGGGCCCGTCAGCGCGGCCAGCAACGGTTGCGCATCGCCATAGGAGATCGGCAGCACCGGGATTTTGGTGATGCTCGGCGCGTCCTTCACGGCCAGCCGTTTCGCGTCGGCAGTTGCGCCAATGCCGGGAGTGAGCGGATCGCCCGGGCTGCTCGACGGAAAATCCATCACGCTGCCGCGCTGCACCCCGTCCGCCGGGCGCATGGGTCCTTTCGGGAACACATTGTCGACGAAGTAGCCGTCATCCTGCGGATCGGAATACAGCAGCCAGCCAATGGCGCCGTGCTCGGCGGCGACCTTGGGCTTGATCCCGCGCCAGGAATTGCCGTACTTAGCGATGACGATGGCTCCCTTCACGGAAACGCCGAGGCGGTCGAGATCTTCGTAGTC
>JBEKTG010000138.1:0-8096 GCA_049516275.1 Candidatus Acidiferrales bacterium | reverse complement strand
TTCCAGGTGCGCCCCGACCCGCTGGCGAAGTAGTTCGCCAGGGAGTCTCTTTTCGCGAAGACGTGGGCGCCGCGTCAGCGGGAAGCGCCCACGTGTTCAATAGCCTGCAACGCAAGATCGGGCTGGAACGTCCTACCTGTTGGCTGGAATAAAACCTTACTTTGAAGCCGCACGCGCAGTATCATCTACCGGGTTTGCACGTGGGCAAACCAGGCGTGGCGCTAAAAGTTAGCAGCTGTTCGAGATGTGGGTGGCCCTGCGCCTGATAAGAATCCGGGATACCTTCTCGAAAAGTGTATCTTCTGCGCGCGAAAGGGAAACGCGATGAAACCGAACTCGAAATTTGCAATGTTTACCGTGACCGCTTGCCTGATTCTTGGCGCGGCGTTTCTCGTAATGGTGGCGCGCTTGCAGGCCGCTCCACGCAAGGGAGGCGCGGCAGCGAACGCCGTATCGGTGGATGCCGAAGATATCGGCGGCACGGTGACGAGTTCGAAAGGCCCGGAAGCCGGCGTGTGGGTGATCGCGGAGACCACCGATTTGCAGACCAAGTTCCGCAAGATCGTGATCACCAACGATCATGGGCAGTATCTGCTGCCCGATCTGCCGAAGGCGAATTACAAGGTATGGGTGCGCGGGTACGGGTTGGTGGATTCGCCGAAAGTGGACGCGACGCCCGGGAAATCGCTCGATCTGGCAGCAGTGATTGCCCCCACGCCACAGGCCGCCGCGCAGTCCTATCCTGCCAATTACTGGGTTTCGCTGCTGACGATTCCAAAGAAAAGTGGTTTCCCCATGCACGTGGCTCCTCCTCCGCCGATACCGCACGAGGAGCATCGCGTTGAAAAGGGCACTCACGGGAACGCTCCTGCGCCTTTTGCCACGGTCATCAATACGCAGGCGGAGTGGCTCTTCGATTTGAAGGGCTGCTGGACGTGCCACCAGTTCGGTGTGAAGTCGACGCGAGAAATTCCCGCGAGCCTGGGTACTTTCAAGACAAGCGCCCTAGCCTGGGAGCGGTTTATGTCCTCGAGCCAGGCGGGCGCGTCGATGGTGATGGAGGCGAACAAACTAGGGCACGATCAGGCTTTTGGGATGTACGCCGATTGGGGCGATCGAATCGCCAAGGGCGAAGTGCCGGTGGCGCCGCCGCGCCCGCAGGGACTCGAACGCAACGTGGTGGTGACCGTTTACGACTGGTCGGTGCGTTCGGCGTTCCTCCATGCCCTGATCAGCACCGATAAGCGGAACCCCACGGTGAACGGTGGCGGCCCGGTATACGGAGCC
The DNA here is from genome assembly GCA_049516275.1 of Candidatus Acidiferrales bacterium. GTDB lineage: Bacteria > Acidobacteriota > Terriglobia > Acidiferrales > UBA7541 > Palsa-295. The sequence continues at coordinate 6,809 of JBEKTG010000138.1, read as the reverse complement.
GAATGGTCGGGAGGCGATCTGGCCATCGTGGACCCGGCGAAAAATACGGCCAAGCTGGTTCAGGTGCCCCTGCCGGACGAATCGCAGCGCTCCAAGCAGGTTCTGTTTTCTCCCCAGAGCCAGCTCTATCCTTCGATGTACTTCGGAGACGAATTGGTCTGGAAAGACCCCATCAACCCGGGCCCCATCGCCATGGATGGCCGGGGACGCGTGTGGCTGAACGTGGAAACGCGCATCGGCAACGCCGACTATTGCAAGAAAGGCTCGACGAATATTTACGCGATGCATTCCCCGCGCGAGGAACGCGGCAAGGGCGTGGACGTGTACGATCCCGAAACGGGGAAATTTGGATTTGTGGATTTGTGCTTCCAGTCGACGCGCAACGCCTTCGCCTACGACAAGGACAACACGTTGTTCTTTACGGTTCAGCGCGACGGCGGAATCGGCTGGTTGAACACGCGCCTGTGGGATGAAACACACGACGCCGAAAAATCCCAGGGCTGGTGCCCGGCGGTAATCGATTACAACGGCGACGGGAAAATCGGCGAGTACACCAAGTGGACCGATCCTCCGAATCCGAAACTCGACCGCGAAATCTACAAGCCGGGCGCTTACGGCATTTCGATCAATCCCATCGACGGCAGCGTGTGGTATTCGAATATTCAGGACATGCCGGGAAGGCTGGTTCGCATGGTGCGCGGTTCGAATCCTCCCTCGACGTGCCTCACGGAAGTGTACGAGGTGCCTTACGATCCCAAGGGCAATGGCCCGGGAGGCTCGCACGACCGCGGAATCGACATCGACACCAACGGCGTGGTTTGGACGCCGCTGACCGGCGAGGGCTATCTGGCCAGCTTTGACCGGCGCAAGTGCAAGACTCCTCCGACCGGTGAGGCGGCCGCGACCGGCAAGCAATGCTACGAGGGATGGAGCTTCTATCCGATCCCGGGGCCGACGTTCAAGTCCGATCCCACGGTAAAATCCGATTACAACTATTACATGTACATCGATCGCTACGATTCGCTCGGTCTAGGCAAGAACGCGGTGATCGTGGATGGAGCCAACTCCGACTCGCTGATCGTCTTTCAGCAGGACGCGAAGAAGTGGGTCCGCTTGAACATGCCCTATCCGCGAGGCTTCTTCTCCCGCTTCCTGGACGCCCGCGTGGACGATCCGAAGGCCGGGTGGAAGGGGCACGGCGCGTGGGCCGGAAACGAATCGAGAGGATCGCAGGTGACCGAGGGCGGTAAGGAGATGCCCAGCCAGTTGGCGCATTTCCAGATTCGGCCCGACCCGCTTGCGAAGTGAGCGGCTGCTTTCGGGAATGATTGCGATACTCGCTACGGATCGAGTCCAAAGGGGAAAGTAATGAAAAAGCGTGATTCGAGACCGCAAGTGCTTGCGGCAGCGATCTGGTTTTTGCTCGGGGTAGTTGTTCTTGCCGCCATCGCCCGGACACAGGCCGCCCCAGGCGCGAAGGCGGCGCGCGCGGATGCGAGTAGCGTGGTAATCGATGCCGATGACATCGGCGGTGTGGTCACCAGCTCGAAAGGGCCGGAAGCCGGCGTGTGGGTGATTGCCGAAACGTCCGATCTGCCGACCAAATTCCGCAAAATCGTCGTGACCGATGACGCGGGACGCTTCGTAGTGCCCGATCTGCCGAAGGCCAACTACAAAGTGTGGGTCAGGGGCTACGGTCTTGTGGACTCCGAGGTTGTGAACACGACACTCGGCAAGACGCTGGCGCTCAAAGCCGTGATCGCCCCGACGCCGCAGGCCGCCGCGCAATACTACCCCGGCGATTATTGGTTCTCGCTGCTCAATATGCCGCCCAAGAGCGCCTTTCCCATGAAGATACGGTCGCGCGATGGACAACTCATCGGCGAAGAACCGGATGCTCCGGGCAACTTCGCGCCCACGAAGGATACCGAGATCGAGAACCAGGCCCATTACGCGTTCCTGCTGAAGAGAGGCTGCGAGGTTTGTCATCAGATGGGTGAAAAGGCCACTCGCGAGATCGAGCCGAGCCTGGGAACCTTCGATTCTCCCGCGCTCGCGTGGGAGCGGCGGCTGATGTCCGGCCAGGTGGGCCCGCAGATGACCAACGCCCTGAATAGCTTCGGTCACGATCGCGGCCTGGCAATGTTTGCCGATTGGAGCACGCGGATTGAGAAGGGCGAAGTGCCTCCGGCTCCGCCGCGTCCCCAGGGCGTCGAGCGGAACGCGGTGATCTCGCTGTGGGAGTTTGGAACCGCGACGTCATTCTTCCACGACGTCGGCAGCAGCGATGACCGGCACCCCACCGCGAATGCCTACGGCCCGATTTACGGCACCGACTTTTCCGGGAATGCGCTCGCGGTTCTCGATCCTTACAAGAACACCAAAGAAATGATCCCCATCAAGCTGCGCAACGAGAAGGATCGCGAACTCCTGAAGCCGTTTACGCCGCAAACCATCGGCGCGCCGTCTCCGTATTGGGGCGAGGAATTGATCTGGAACGATCGTGTCACCTCCGCGCAGCCGCGCCTCGACAGCAAGGGGCGGTTCTGGTTCCATTCGCAGACTCGCGCCGACCTGCCCGATTGGTGCAAGGCCAGCTCGAACAATCCGTACGCCAAAATCTTCCCGATCCCCGAAGGTACCGTGGCGCGTGGCGGCACGTTCTACGAACCGAAGACCGGCAAGTTCGGTTCGGTGGATACCTGCCTGCCGTCTGGACACATGGTGTTTGCGGATGACAAGGATGAAACTCTGTATTACGCCAGCACGCCTGGCGTAGGCCCGGATCACCGCGGCGGGATCGGCTGGATCAAGACGCGCGTGTGGGACGAAACGCACGATTCGGAGAAGTCCGTCGGCTGGTGCCTCGCGATCATCGACTACAACGGAGACGGGAAGACCGGCGCCTTCACCAAGGCGGACGAGCCGCCCAATCCGAAGCTGGATCGCGAGGTGAAATGGTCGAACGGATACGGAGTCGCCGTGAATCCGATCGACGGAAGCGTCTGGTATGCGGGCCTGGGCAATCCGGTTCCCGGCCGAATCTTCCGCGTGGAAATCGGCTCGAACCCGCCGGAAACGTGCAAGACCGAAGTGTACGAGCCTCCATTCGATAATCCGAAGCGGCCGGGCGTGGAGGCTTATTCCACATTAGGCCTTGCGATCGATAGCAGAGGACTCGTTTGGGCAGCCCTCGCCGGCAGCAACGACCTCGCGAGTTTCGACCGCAGCAAATGCAAAGGACCGCTCAACGGCCCGGAAGCCACAGGGCAGCAGTGCCCCGAGGGCTGGACGCTGTATCCGGTTCCCGGTCCGAAATTCAAGGGAAGCAATGTGCTGGCGGATTCGTTCTATCACAATTGGGTGGACCGCTACGACACCCTCGGGCTCGGTAACGATATTCCCATCGTGACCGGAACCGGCTCCGATTCGCTGATTGCTTTTATCCCCGAGACGAAGAAGTTTGTGACGTTCCGTGTGCCGTACCCGATGAGCTTCTACACCAGGCTCATGGATGGCCGCATCGATGACCCGAAGGCCGGTTGGAAGGGCCGAGGGCTGTGGACGGCCAATGAGACCAGGGTTGTGTGGCACATCGAGGGTGGCAAGGGCACCTCGAGTTCCGTCGCCCATATCCAGCTTCGGCCGGACCCCCTCGCCCACTAGCACCGGTTGAGACAGAAAGCGGAGGCGTTCTCTCTGGGGAGAACGCCTTTTTGCTTCCGTAGTCCTCGGCGTTCCTAAATCCGCAAGCCGGGAATGGATGGGCAGGGCTTCTCTCCATTCCATCCGCCGACCTACCTCGCTTAAAGGCCATCGCTCTTCCCGACCGAGAGCTTCTACTCCAGACCACAGCCACCGTACCCCGCCGCACATTTCTGGTAGATGGCTTTTGTTCCAAACGGCCATCGCGTTGCGAGTAAATCAGTAAGCGTGGGGCTGCAAGCGGCCTTGGGGTGCCAAAATGGACGAGTTTTCGTCGAATTCGGCAACATTTTGTATTTTCCTCAGGACTTTCCCCATTCGGTGGGGGTATTGTGCGCCGCAACAGCAGACTTACGTTTGCTAGTGGGGATGTGTAATTCCAGGAGAGGGATACTCGATATGAAAAATAGGATTGTGGAGTTGTGGACAAGGTGTGCCTTGGGCACCAGCCTTGTCCTGCTCGTCGCTTTGTCGTTGATGCTGAGCTCGGTGGGTTTTGGCCAGTCGTCCTCGACGGGCGCTTTGACCGGAACTGTTAAGGACTCTTCCGGCGCGGTCGTGCCGAATGCCACTGTCACCGCCACGAGCGTGGGCACCGACCAAGTGCGTACCAGTACCACGGACGCGAATGGCACCTACAAGTTTGGCTTTCTTCCTCCCGGGCCTTACAAGCTGAAGTTTGAGGCCTCTGGTTTTGGCACCGTTGAGGTGCCCTCGGTCGCCATCGTCGTGACCGAGACGGACGTCTTCGATGAGACCATGCAGGTCGGCTCTCAGATACAGCAAGTGGAAGTCCGCGCGGAAACCGAACAGGTTCAGACCGCCACATCCACCTTGGGCACGACCGTTGGCGGAAACACCATCTCGGATATCCCCCTGACGGCCCGTAACTATTCGACCATTCTGGGGCTCGCGGCCGGCGCGAACGTCGCCGTGTATAACGCGACTCAGCTTGGCCGGGGCACGCAGGACATCGTGGTGAACGGCGCCCTCGCCGCTCAGAACAACTATCAGCAGGACGGGTCTTCCATCATCAATACTGCCGGAACTGGAACCGGCGCGGATTCCGGTGGCGCCACCAGCGGAATCGGGATTGTGAATCCGGACGCCATCCAGGAATTCAAGATTCAGACCTCGACCTACGATGCCGGTTATGGACGCAATCCCGGCGCGAACGTGAACGTTGTGACGAAGTCCGGCACGAACCAGTTCCACGGAAGCGGATTCGAGTTTTTCCGCAACGCGGTGCTCAATGCCAACGACTTTTTCCGTAAGGAGAGTGCCCCGGTAAACGGCGTTCCTCAAAACGGACGGCCGGTGCTGAACCAGAACCAGTTCGGCGGCACGATCGGCGGCCCAGTGAAGAAGGACAAACTGTTCTTCTTTGCCTCGTTCCAGCGCACCTGGCAGAAGAATGGCCTGGCCGCGGCGGGCTTTTCAAATCCCGTGTTGACATATATACCAGCGGGTGCCCGCAGCGCCGTAATTGGGTCCCCCTGGGTGCAGGCACTGGGAGCGGCCTATTGCGGCCAGACCCCCTTCGGTGGTGGAGTGAAGGTTGCGTGTAACGGATCGAACATCAATCAGGTAGCTCTTAATTACCTCAATTTCCAAAACGCCGATGGCACGTATTACGTTGCGGGTGAAAGCGCCGTTCCCGGAACGGCGGCCGCCCCCGGAACTCAGGCCACCACGTTCAGCGATCCCGCGCACTATTTTGAAAATCAGGGCACGGGCAACGTCGATTATGTACTCAACAGCCGCAACACCATTTCGGGACGGTTTTTCTATAGTTCCGTTCACACGATCGGCCCGATCGGAATCGGCGCCACCGGCTCGGCGATCACCCAGGGTTTGCCTGGTGCGCCCGGCAGTTTTACGTTCCCGACGGAATACACGACAGGGAAGCTCACTACAATCGTCTCGAACAACGTAGTGAACGAATTGAAGGGTTCGGTGCAGCGCACCGTGGTATATGACTACCCCGGGTTCGTCAATCCGAATGGATCTCTCGTCACCAACACTCAATTCGGCGTGGCTCCTGTCGAGCCGACGTACGATGTGAGCAACCGGTACACGATCAAGGGGTTGTTCGTATTCGGCACGGGCGTCGCTGTTGCCCGCAAGCTGAACACCTCGTGGGAAGTGTCTGATCAGGTTTCCTGGTCGCGCGGGAAGCACACCATTCGCTCGGGATTTGAAATCGAGCGCGACCGCCTGAACTGGTATTTCCCGGCTCTGGCTGGCGGAGGCAATGCGAACGAGACCTTCGACACGTTCTCGGATTTCCTGCTGGGGCTGCCGGCCTGCGTGCCCGCACCTGGCACTGGGACGGCCGCGACCGCTACGGCAGCTGCCACGGGCTCCTGCCTTGCGAGTCAACTTGCGGGGACCAATAACGGCAGCGGCGTCAGCAACATCGACAACACGGGCAATTCCGTTTCGCTCACCAAGCCGGGCGGCGATAACCACTTTTTCCGTTCGCCCGCTGCAAACGCCTTTATCCAGGATGACTTCAAGGTGTCCAGCAGGCTGACCGTAAACTTGGGACTTCGGTGGGAATACAATGGGTTGTTCTACGATGCTGCCGGGAATACCACGAACACCTGGACGAGCCTGATCAGCACTGTCAATGTTCCCGTATCGCAGGGAGGCACGCTGGGAGCCACACAAGCCACCGGATCGCTGGCCGGATTTGTCGTACCGTCCAACTTTAACCCTTCGCTATATCCCGCACCGCCGGTGGGTGGAGTTTTCCAGAGCAACCATAAAGTGCCCACTCAGAATAATCCCCCGATCGATGCGTTTGCGCCGCGTGTTGGTTTTGCCTGGAGGCCAACATCCAGCGACCGCCTTGTAGTACGCGGCGGGGCCGGCATTTTCTATGACCGCCAGGGCATAGCCGCCTACAACTCGAGCGCCGTGCAGATTTGGCCGTACGCCGTTCCGGTGTTTCAGGCATCGAGCGCCTCAAACCAGCAGTCCACGGAAAGTAATCCATATTTCAACGTACCGACATCTGTGGGATGGGCGTCGGGAGCACGGTACGTCACTATCAATACCACGTCCAATACAGGAACAAGTTCCAACCTGGCCGTGAACGT
>JBEKTG010000137.1:0-8138 GCA_049516275.1 Candidatus Acidiferrales bacterium | reverse complement strand
TCCGTGGACCGCGTGCAGTGTGGCGGCGAGCGTGTATTCAATGCGGGTTTCCGCCGGGTCCAGCGTTACCACCGTTTCCTGCGCGGACACGCGCGTCGACACAAGCAGCGCGACAAGAAAAATGAAGACGATTCCAGCGCAGAGTCTGCACGGCGGCTTACGCAATTGCTGGGAGGTCAGGGTTGGCACAAACATCCTTGAGCGGGCTGAAATCAGAGCGCGATTCCGAATGCTCCCATGAGATGCCCGGAGCACGCCGGAAGTTGTCGCGAGGGAAGCTATCGCGTGAGCGACGCAATCAGAGTGGAGTATGCCGGGTAAAGCTTCGTGAGCGTCTCGCGAGATCCCGTTTCGTAATCCTTGTAATCGAAGCCGGGAGACATCGTAGTCCCCCAAAGCGCGTAGCTTCCGCCGGGACGAAGCCGGGAACCTTGCCACACGCCTCCTCGGACGACGTGCTGCGGCCGCATGCCCGTGGCGATGTCCTGCCCGAGCACGGTGATTTCTCCCCGCCCGTCGGGATACAGTTGCAGCGTTTCAACCGGGTCGCCCAGGTAGAAATGGAAAATTTCATCGCCGGGCAGCTTGTGCAGAGCGGAAAACGTCTCCGGCGTAAGCATGTAATAGATGGCGGTGCCTGCAGCCCGGTCGCTCGGGTAATCCTCCGGCAACAGAGCCTTGGGGATACGGAGAGCGGACTGGTAAGTCTCGACGAAATAGCCGCCCTCGATCGGGTGAGGCTCCAGCTTCAAGAGCGCGCGAATCTGGTCCGCTGTCAGCATGGTGCCATTCTCCTTTTGCACGAGGAAGTCATCTTAGCCGAATCTGACCTCGATACGACCGCGGGTACCCCTGTCGAATGCGAAACGCCTTCCGGAATGCCAGTTGACACCCCCGGAGGCGGTTTTCATAATCGAGAAGAGGCGAAGAAACCGTGAAAGACGCTGGGGAAGCCCCCGAGCGCGGCCTGGAAGACGTTGTTTCCCGGGCTCTGCGCGATAATCTGACTCCGCTCCAGCGGACTGCCGACGATCTGCACCAGGCTTGCGCCGATTTCGTCGCTGCCTGCGGCTCCTCTAGGCCCAGCAACGCGCTTCCAGCGCTGCTCCGCGCGCAGACTGCGGCCTCTTCGCTTGCTTCGTCCCTTTCTGTTCTTTCCAATTTTCTCGTGGTTGCCATCAAGCCGGCCGAGCGCCCGGCCTCTTTAGCTCACACCACGGCCGTCGCGGATGCAGGCGGAAAGGTTCCTGTTGCGGCGGAGGCCGCGCCGGCCTACGATGCGATAAATACGCAGGAAGCGCCGTCGAAATGGGCTGAAGAAGCTCCGCAGGCTCCCGTCCAACCCGTCGATGTGCCGGTCGAGAGCAAGTCCGGTTCCTACGAAGAGCTTGCGCTGGAGCCCGAGGCGGAGGTTCATCAAGCTTCAGCGGAAGCCTTCGAGCCGCCCGCGATGCCTGAGGCCGTTCACGAGCCCACCTCTGCGTCCGAGCCCGCATTTGACTTGACGAGCTTTCCGGCGGACATTCAGGAATTGCACCGCCGCGCCAATCGGGTAGCCAAAGTGGCGATGCAGGACATCAAACTATTGCGCCCCAAGGACGTCCAAATGGGACGTGACAACAAAGACATTTGCGAACGGTTACGCAGTGAACTCGACAAAGCACGCAAAGAATACGACCGCCGCTTTCGCGCGATTCAGGATCATCCGGTGGATTACTTCCATCGCTGGATGGTGGAAATCCTCGCCGAGGGGAACGTGGAAGCCCTCGGAGAATATCCCTACCCCTCGCCTGTACTGCGTCACTAGGAAAGTTGCGATGACGACATGGGTCCGGCTGGTTTGCGCAGCCGCGATCCTGCTGGCGTTGTGTGCCCAGGCATTGCCCGCTCAGAAGAAAACTCATCACGCGGCAGCAGCGAAGCCTGCCGCGGCGGATCAAGCACCTGTAGCACCTGTAGCAACTCCGGCGGCACCCGCTGCGTCCGCCGTAAACCAACTCGAAAAACTCTCCGCCCAGCTGAAGCAAAAGAACGCCCCGGCAGCCTACACCGCGCTCAGTTCGCTTGCGAACCAGAAAAAATCGGCGCTGGCCACGCGCGCCGCCCTCGCCCTCGGATTCTATGATTACTCCAAAGGACGCTACCCCGAGGCGTCGAATTGGCTCGAACGCGCCAAGAAGGATTCGCTGCTTACGGATTACGCGCTGTATTGGTCGGCTGAAACGCACATGGCGCAGCACGAGGACGCCGCCGCTCTGGCGGAACTGAAGCAGATTCGCCAGGAATATCCCGATGCGGTGATCACCGAGCAGGTGCTGCAGTCGATTGGTTTGGCGGCCATCGCGCTGAACCAGCCAGCCGAGGCGGTGCGCGCGCTCGACGCTTATTCGCTGACGGCGCAGCGGCCCGGCCTGCTGCTTCTTCGCGGCGAAGCGCGCGAAAAGGCGGGGCAAGTCGTCGATGCGGCGGTCGATTACCAGGCTGTCTACACCCGCTTTGCTCTCAGCGAACAAGCGCGCGAAGCGGCGATGAGAATTGAATTCCTGCGTAGCGCGGCGGCACAAATCCCTGCGATCCCTCTCGATCAGCGGCTCGCCCACGCGGACACGCTCTTTAATGCCAAGGAGTGGGGTCCTGCCCGCACGGAATATTCCGCGATCCTGCAGCAGGTTTCCGGCGCTGAATTCGAGCGGGCTCAGCTCCGAATTCTCGAATGCGGAATGGGTCTGGGCGGGTCGCCTTCGCAGGTGATTGCGTTGAAGGTGACCGACCCTGACGTCGATGCCGAGCGCTCCTACACGCTGGCGGATTACTATCGCGGCCATCAGCTTGAGACCGACATGGCGGCCTCCGTCGAGAACGCAGCCTCGCGCGCGCCGTCAAGCAAATGGACTGCGTCCGCACTCTTTCTGGCTGGGAATTATTATTGGGTGCGGCTGGACCGCGACCGCGCTGCGGACTACTACAAGCGGGTCGCGGAGCAATTTCCCTCTTCCCCGGACGCCACAAATGCCCAATGGCGGGTGGCCTGGACCGCCGTGCTGAAACGCGCGCCGGAAGGTGCGGAACTCCTGCAGGAGCATTTGCGCCGCTTTCCGGGATCGATCTACACGCCGGATGCGCTGTACTGGCTGGGGCGGCTGGCGGAAGACGCGGGAGTGGCCGGGTTGGCCCGCAGCTACTTCGACAAGCTGATTGAACGTTTTCCGCAGAATTATTTCGAAGGCGTGGCGGTTGCGCGGGTGCGCGGCCTCGATCCGGCTCCGAGGCAGGTGTCCGATGTGCTGGCGGCGATTCCGCCCGTGCCGCCTTCCCAGAAACTGGGTGAGACGATTCCCGCCGCAGCGGAGCGAAGCAAGGCCCGCGCGGATGCGTTGCGCTCGATTGCCTTCGACGCTTCCGCCGAGCTGGAACTACGCGCCGCGTACGTGGCGACGGGCGAGCCGCGCCTCCTGCTCGAAGCTGCGCAGGCGGCGGTGGATGCGGGGCACTGTGGCGCGGCTATTGTGACGGTACGGCAGATTTTCCCCCAACTGGAAGCGCATCCGCTGCTCGAGGTGCCACGGCCGGTGTGGCTCGCGGCGTATGCCATGCCGTTCCAATCATCGATCCGGAAGTGGTCCCAAAGCGCGGCGATCGATCCGATGCTGGTGGCTGGGCTGATCCGGCAGGAGTCGGCTTTTGAACCCGAGGCGCATTCCTCGGCAAACGCGTTCGGGCTGATGCAGCTGCTTCCCACGACGGCGCGTCGCCTGGCCAAGCAGGCGAACATAAGCTACGCGCACGCGCGGCTGGTGGATCCGGATTACAACGTGAGGCTGGGCACGATATATGTTGCGGGCTTGCAGAAGCAGTTTGGGAATGTGGAATCGGCGCTGGCTGCGTATAATGCGGGCGAAGACCGTGTGGTGTCCTGGACGGCGGGTCAGAACTACCGCGAACCTGCGGAGTTCGTGGAATCGATCCCGTTCACCGAGACGCGCCAATACGTTCAAATCGTGACGCGAAACGCGGATATCTACCGCAGATTGTATGGTGCCGACAATGAATCCCGCAAAAGCCGGAGCCGGGGCGCCCGTTAGCTCGAAACTCTCCCTGAAAGCCGAGCAGTTTACCGAGTCTGTGATCCGTGAAATGACGCGCCTCGCGCTGCATTACGGCGCCGTCAACCTGTCGCAAGGCTTTCCCGATTTTCCCGCTCCCGCCGAAATCAAGCGCGCCGCCCAGGAAGCCATTGAGGCGGACATCAATCAATATGCGGTCACCTGGGGGACCAAGCCGCTGCGCGACGCCATCGCCGAGAAATTCGCGCGCACCCAGGGCGTCACCGTGGACCCGGAGCGAGAAATTACCGTCTGCTGCGGGGCGACCGAGGCGATGATCGCGTCGCTGATGGCCATCATCAATCCCGGCGATGAAGTGGTGGTGTTCGAGCCGTTCTATGAGAATTACGGGCCGGATTCGATTCTTTCCGGCGCGACGCCGCGGTTCGTCAAGCTTCGCCCTCCCGACTGGACGTTCGATCCCAAGGAACTTGCGGCGGCTTTCAACAATTCCACCAAGGCCATCATCATCAATTCGCCGAACAATCCCACCGGGAAGGTGTTTACGCGCGCCGAACTCGAATGCATTCGCGACCTGTGCGTCCGCTGGGATACGTTTTCGATCTCCGACGAAATCTATGAGCACATGCTGTACGATGGCGCCGAGCACATTTCGATCGCGTCGCTCGAAGGAATGCGCGACCGCGCGATTACCCTGAACGCGCTTTCGAAAACCTACAGCGTCACCGGATGGCGCGTGGGATGGGCCATTGCGCCGCCGGAGGTGACCGCCCCGATCCGCAAAGTCCACGACTTCCTCACGGTCGGCGCTGCCGCGCCGCTGCAGGTGGCAGGAGCCGTCGCGCTGCGTTTCCCGCCGAGCTACTACGAAACGATGGCGCGCGAGTACGCGGAGCGCCGCGAGCGCATGCTCAATATGCTGACGGAGGCTGGTTTCCGGTGCGGCAGGCCGAAAGGCGCGTATTACATCATGGCGGACATCTCGGCGTTCGGCTTTCCGGACGATGTTTCTTTCGCGAAGCATATGGTGAAGGATATCGGCGTCGCCGCCGTGCCGGGATCGAGCTTCTATCGCAATCCTGCCGATGGCCGTACGCAGCTGCGTTTCACCTTCTGCAAAACGGAAAAGACGATGCAATTGGCCGCCGAAAAGCTAGCGAAGCTGAAGGCGAAGTAGGCAGGACCACGCCGGTCCGCGCGCGCCGCTTATAAATTCAGATCGAACGACTGGCGGTACGCCGGAATCGTTACCGGCCAGTGAAACTGGCTTGTCATCGCGCCGCGGAGCGCGTCGAGGGCCACCGGCTCGCCGTGCACCAGAAAAGTCTGGCGCGGCGGCGCCTGAAAGCCCGAGAGCCATCGCAGCAATTCGCTTTTTCCGGCATGTGCGGACAGCTGGCCTATGTTGACGACTTCCGCCCGCACTGGCACCTGTTCTCCGAAAATGCGGACGTATTTCGCTCCGTCCTGCAACGCGCGGCCGCGCGACGCCTCCGCCTGGTAGCCCACCAGCAAGACGGCGCTGCGGGAATCGGGTAGCCGCCGCTCAAGGTGGTGCAGGATTCGACCGCCCGTCGCCATGCCGCTGGCCGAAATGATGATGCAGGGCGATACGACTTCGTTGATTTTCTTCGATTCCTCTACAGTGCGCGTCATATGGACTTCGTGCATGTTCAGCGGATCGTGATTGCCTTCGAGCTCTTCCTTTGTGAATTCGAGGTCGTGGTCTTCGGTGTGGTTGGCGTATAAACCGGTCACGTTGATCGCCATGGGGCTGTCGACGAACACCGGAAGGTGCGGAATTCGCTTTTCGTCTTCGAGCTTCCGCAGAAAGTACATCAGCATTTGCGTGCGTCCCACGGCGAATGCGGGAATCACGACCGCCCCGCCGCGCTTGTTCACCCGGTTGATCACGTCCGCAAGTTCGTCCTCGACCGAACCGCTGGGATGGTCGCGGTCGCCATAGGTGGACTCACAGAGCAAAAAGTCCGCGCGCGTGGGCGGTTCGGGATCTTTGAGAATGGGCTCGCCGTAACGACCGATGTCGCCCGAAAAAACCACCAGCATTTGCTTGTTGTTTTCCGTGATGGTCAGCTCGATCCACGAGGAACCGAGAATGTGGCCGGCGTCGTGCCCCTTCACCGAAAATTGCGGGCTGATCTTGAAAGAATCCGCGCGGGGTATATCGCGAAACTGCTTCAGCGCGGCCTGCGCTTCGACCACCGTGTAGAGTGGCAGCGGGGGCTTGTGGCTGGCGTAGCCCTTCTTGGCGGCGAACTGCGCGTCTTCTTCCTGGAGATGCGCCGAGTCCGGGAGGAGCAGGCCGCACAGCTCGCGTGTGGCGGGGTTCGCATAGATCGGCCCGTGGTAGCCGGAGTGCACCAGCCGGGGGAGATAGCCGGTGTGGTCGATGTGCGCGTGCGTGAGCACGACCCAGTCGATCGTGGCGGGATCCACCGGCAAGCGATCCCAATTGCGCTGTTTGAGTTCCTTGGAGCCTTCGAAGAGCCCGCAGTCAACCAGCAACCGCTTGCCTTCCGCTTCCACCAGATATTTCGATCCCGTTACCGTTCCTGCCGCGCCCAGAAAAGTGATTTTTGCCATCGGCCGAGTATTCTAGATGATTCCGCGAAAAACCTGCGGCTATTTTCGCTGCCGTTGCCATCGGCTTGCTGCAATGGCCGGAAATCTCATCAAAACGCCATGCCTATTGACACTTGTGGGGCAATACGTTCATCCTAATTGACTTTCGTTGATGGTATATCGCCGAGCGTTGGCCCAACGCGAGTGGGGGAGCGAGTGACGGTTCGAATCTGCTTTCACGATAAATGCTTCGACGGGGCGTCTTCGGCGGCGATCTTTTCCCGCTTTTACCGGGAGCGCATCGATCCCAACGCGGAATTCCTCTATACCGGCATGACCCACAAGGCCTCGCAGCCTTTTGAGGACGGCACTTTCGACGGTGACGAAAACGCCATCGTCGATTTCAAGTATTCCAGCTCCCCGCTGCTGACCTGGTGGTTCGACCACCATCAGAGCGCGTTCCTGAAGCCGCAAGACGCCGAGCATTTCCGGAACGACCACTCGGGCAAGAAGTTTTACGATCCTACCTACAAGTCCTGCACGAAGTTTCTCGCCACCATCGCTTCGGAAAAATTCGGATTTGACGCGCGGCCGATTGCGGACCTCATCAAGTGGGGAGACATCATCGATGGCGCCCAATTCGCCTCGCCTCAAGAGGCCGTGGGTCTGGCCGAACCTGCCATGCAGCTGGCGCTCGTGATCGAAGCCGCCCCGGAGCCGAATCTGGTGCAGCAGTTGATTCCGGAACTGGCCGAGATACCTCTCAGCGAGATGATCGACCTCCCGGTGGTGAAGAAGCACCTGGGCCCGCTGCTCGAGCGCCACCGGCAGTCGATGGAGATATTGCGGGAACGCGCCGACTCACGCGGCGGCGTGGTCTATTTCGATGTGAGCGATCTAGACCTCGAAGGCTACAATAAGTTCATTCCGTATTACCTCTATCCGGACGCCCTCTACACGGTTGGCGTGAGTGCCTCGCCCACGCGCTCGAAAGTATCCGTGGGGACCAATCCCTGGAAGGAAGCCTCGGCCGAAGTGAACCTCGCGTCCCTTTGCGAGAAGTACGGAGGGGGAGGGCACCCGCGTGTGGCGGCGATCTCTTTAGGGCCGGGAGATCTGATGCGCGCGCGCAAAGTCGCCAAGGATATCGCGAACACCTTGCGCCAATAACCCTGCCTGCTCCCAATCCGCTCCAATGTCGTCTGAATAAATGAAAAAAGCTCGCAGGAACTGCGAGCTTTTTTTAGTCCCAGAGTCTCTCGACCCAAGGCCGGAGGCGAAAGGTTCCTACGCCCAGCTGTAGCCGTGCTTCGCAATCGGAAGCGAGCGAACACGGTCCCCGTTGATCGCGAAGATGGCGTTGGTGATGGCCGGAATTACCGGAGGCAGCGCGGGCTCGCCCAACCCAGTCGGGGGGTTGTCCGAGCGCAGGAAATGCACCTCGATCTCCGGAGGGGCTTGCCGCATGCGGGTGGGCTGATAATCCTGGAA
>JBEKTG010000136.1:0-8151 GCA_049516275.1 Candidatus Acidiferrales bacterium | reverse complement strand
TCGCGCAAAAGCTTCGCGGTTCCTCCCGTGGAAACGATTTCGACCCCGAGCCCTGCGAGGTCCCGGGCGAATTCCACTACTCCGGTCTTGTCGTACACGCTGATAAGTGCCCGTTCAATTGCCACAGCGAATCCTCCTGGATTAGAAAAAGGGATACCGAAATAAGAGCGGGCTAGTGTAAGCGTTTGCGCATGATTGCGAAAGGGCACCCGTTCAGTATTTATTTTGTATTTTATTTCCCGGGAATCCTGCGGCGCGAGCCGCATTTCCCGCCGGCACTCAGGGATGGCTCACGGAATACAAACGGTTGTTCTTTGCGGCCGCCAGCAGTTGCAGCGTGTATCCGTCGTGCAGCAGCCGCGCGGGCCACCAATCCCAATCGCCTCCCCCTGAATACAGCAGAAACGCCGGGTGCGCCTCTGTGAAATTATGGAAGCCGTAAACTTGCAGTGGAAGACAGCATTGCAGGGCAGGCAGCTGCTTATCGAGCGAATCGCTGCCGCTATAGACCACGGCCTCCTCAGGATCAACGACCGACACAAAGCGCTTCGCCCAACCCGGCGAAGCGTAATAAGCCAACGGGACATAGTCGTGCCCATCGGACACAACAATCGGGAGGTCCAGCCGGCTGGGCGCCGAGTCTACCAGACGCTCGACGGCGTCCACCGGCGAAACAGCTTTGCCAAATGTGCCGCTTTCGGCCTTCCAGAAGAACCCTTCCTGCAATGTCACTGCGATCAGGACAAAACCGGCGAACAGAGCAACAGCCCTTCTTCCAAACTGCCCGAGCATCCAGGCAAAACCGAGCGGAAGCCCCAGCACCATGGGGAGCACGTAGCGTTCGGCGAGCCCCCCGTGCGCAATCTTCGTCACGGCATAACCCACCACAGGCAGCGCCAGCAGACCCACGGTCAGCCACCGCTCCTGCCGGGAGGAATCTTCCGCGTCTTCATCCAAGCCGCGCAGCGCAATCACGGACAGTATCGCCACAATCGCAATCGCGATCGGCGCGAACGTCTTCAGGAACAAAGCGTATGTGCTGGCCGTGCGCACCAGGGACGCCGGGGCCCAGAACCGCGCCCCATAAAATTTCTGGTAGCCTTTCAGCACAGTCCAGGAAAACGCCAGCGGCACAAGCCCGAAGCCCATCGCCAGCCAGACGCCCCACCGTACGCGCCGCTCCTTCCAAACGAGTGCACTCTCAGCCATGGCGAACGGCACGAAGGCAAATAGTGCGTAAAAGTACAAAGCCTCGGAAGCCGCAAGGCTCAGCCCAAAGAGCACCACCCACAGAGGCCGCGGCGCTCGCTGGTAGCAGAACAAAGCCATCGCGATACACGCCGCCACCATGCTGTAGGGCCGCGCCTCCACCGCGTAGGGATTATAGAGAGGCGTCAGCAACAGCGTCGCGGAACACACCAGCGCACAGACCGCGCCGTTCCGCTTGCGGATAAAGGCAAACAAACACCACAGCGCCACACAAAACCCCGCAATCGAGGGCAGCCGATACGCCACATGCTGATTTGCACTGAGACCCCTCGAAACATGCTCGACCAAATAGAAGGACAGCGGATTACTGTCTTTCACCCCTCTGAATGCCCCCACCAAATCGGAAAAGCTCGCCGCCCGCGCCACCGCGACCGTACAAAGCTCGTCATACCAGAACGGCCGCACTGACGCCGCCCACACATTCCGCAAAGCCGTGTACGCGATCAGAATCCATATGCCCGAGTTCGCAAACCGCTCCCCTTCCGGCCCTGCGATAAGGCTCCGGTGAGGCGAATCCCCTGTCCCAGACGCCACTGTTTTCAGCTCGATAATCGACTCCTATCGCCTCGTGAACTCTCGCGGTTCAGCCCCCGACCACGCTGTACTCGCGGCTTCGTTGCCCGCGCTCCGCGCCGCGAGTCTCCGGCGAAATCGGATCCGAAGTAGCAAGGAAAGCCTGCAACAGAAAAAGCAAAGCATTCGAAGGAATATGCAGGTTGAAATCGATGAAGCTGTGCAGCAGAAGCCCCACTACCGCGGCGATCGCTCCCGCGCGCAATCCGCGCCCGAAGTGGCTCCGCTCGGCCTCGAAGCCTTTCCGCGCTTCGCGATAGAGCAGCCACAAAAACGCCAGCCCGCAAAGTCCCCCGGCAACGCCGGTCTCGGCCAGCGCCTCCATGTAATCGTTGTGGACATGCTGCACCACGTAACCGTCATAAAGGGTCTCGTAGCGCGGATACACAGCAACGAGCGTTCCCAGCCCCGCCCCCTTGATCGGATGCGCGAAAAACACCCCGGCGGCCCCGCGCACCATGGAGCTCCGCCGCGACATTGTGAGATCCTGCCTAGCGGTCGAAAATCGCTGAACAGCTTTTCCCGCCCCGATCCACGCAACCACGGCCAGAGCCGCCAGCGCGACAGTTGCCAGCGCTATCATGCGCGGACCCTCACCCGCGCGCCGCGTCCGCGCCAGCACCGCCAGGACGCATAGCTCCAAAGCAAATCCAATAATCCCGCCGCGCGACCCCGAAAGCACCAGCGCGCCCACCGGAACAATCGTCAGCACCGTCGCCAGCGGCAGAAGCTCCGAGGAGATCCCCCGGAATAGCATCAATCCCAGCCCCACCGGCAGCGTCAGCTCCACGAATCCCGCGAAATGAT
Organism: Candidatus Acidiferrales bacterium; assembly: GCA_049516275.1. GTDB lineage: Bacteria > Acidobacteriota > Terriglobia > Acidiferrales > UBA7541 > Palsa-295. The sequence continues at coordinate 5,502 of JBEKTG010000136.1, read as the reverse complement.
TGCGGTTCACAAACGGCCCGAAGGAATCTCCCCGGATCGTCAGGCTGGGCATCCAGTAGAGTTCCCCCTCGGACGTGAAATGCTGGATGATCCCCAGCAGCGACACGGCAAAGCAAAACACAATCAGGAACCACGCCAGGAAGGAAAGGTCCGCCCGCTTCCGAAACGCTTGCGCCGCCAAAAAAAACAGGATGACGTAGGCCGCCACCCTCAGCACTTCCATCCGCGTCAGAAACGCATAGGCCGTGCCGCCGAGGAAAAGCTGCAGGAGCCCTATCGCCAGAAACGCCAGCAATGGCCCATTGAGGGCGTTCCACTGGATCGTCGCCGTCCGGTCCCGCGCGATCAAAATCGCCCACGCCAGCAGCAGCACCGCCGCGCTGATCTCCACCACCGCCGCCGACCACGCCTCCACCGCGCCGAATGCCAGCACGCTGAAAGCAATCACCAGGCAGATGCCGCCCCGCACCAAACTCATCGCCCGAAACTCATCGAAGCAGCCTCATGGCTTCGCGCGGCTCGACTCTCCCGCAGGCGTCAGCGACACGCCCGCAATCCACACCGTCCCGCCAAGCTTGTTATCGAACATCCGGCTCGGAGTCCGCATCAGCCGCACCGCCAGAAAATGGGTCTGCGACCCGCTCGTCAAGTCCGCGTCCACCGCAGTCCACGGGCGCGTCCCGGTAAGATTATCCGTAAGGACGTTCACCGAGTCCCGGTGATTGGGATCGGTCAAGTGAAATTGCACCCCGCGATCGCTGGTGATTTCATCGGTCCGCAGGTAAGCGCGAAAATGATAAGAGCGTCCCGGCTGCACCGGCACGAACTCCGCCGGCTCTTCGAGATCGATGTTCATGCCGCCGCTGAAATCGATCCTGAAGGACCGCCCCTTCACGGAAGGCGGCGCGGAATCAAAAGACGCGGCGGCGCCCAGCGGCGCGCTCCAACGCCAATCCAGTCCGCCGTTGGCCAGATCGCGTGAGAAATCTCCATTCCAGATCAGCGATTCTCCCGAGCCCGCCGCTCCCGAAAGCCCGGCGCTTGCAAGCGCTTCCCGCCACGCGTTCAGAACGTCCCCCGGCCGGTCGAGCCCGATCAGCGTATCCAGAAACGGAAACGTCGCCGGCAGCGCCAGCGGCTTTCCCAGAGCCATCAGCCGCTTCCAGACGGCCACCGCCGCGTCCGGCTGGCTATTCGACGTAAGAAAATCGAGCGCCTGCAAATAAGCATCCGGTGTTGCCGGAAGCGCCTCGTCGAGCAGAACGTTCACATCCTCGCTCGACCGCCACGTGCGCGAAATCGCCAACGGGAGCAGCCCCTTATCGGTCGCGACTGCCCTTCGAATCCTCCGGTAGCCTTCCGAATAATCCCTCCGCCGCACCAGAAAGTTTCCGTAGTTCCACTCGACCAACGCCGAGGCGGGATAGACGGCTTCCGCCCGCTCGAAGGCCGCCTGCGCGCGCTTCGCATCGCCCATTTCCTCATACGCGCTGGCCAGGTCCATCCAGTAATAGGAAGAATTGGGATCGTCGCGAACCGCCCGTTCGTAAGCCTTCACCGCCATCGACGAATCCGGATTCGTGAAATCCAGCTGCCAGAATCGCCCCACGCGATCCCAGGCTTCGCCATTTCCCGGCTGCAGTTCCGCGCCGCGTTCTATCAACGCCAGCTTCCCCGACCGCATCCGCCGGTCGGCGATCCAGCTCTCGCCTGCTTGAAAAATGAGGATCGCGCAGAGGGCCGAAGACAGGCTCAGCAGCGCCCATCGCTCACCGGAGCCTTCGAGAGAAAGTTGCATACTGCGGGTAATCTGCTATGCCCTCGCCACATACGCAAGGACAATTTTCGCTCGCGCGAGCGGTTGAATTGCGGAGAGCCTATTTCGGAAAGGGCTAAAGCGCTATTTCTTATCGCCGAAGCGATACACGACGCCGATCGACGCCCGGTATCCCGTTTTCGTCCCAGCCCCAAAAAATTTCGTCGGCGCATAATCGATTTGAATCAGGCGTATTTCCCAGTGCTTCTTGTACACCCAATCGAATCCGCCGCCCGCCTCCCACCCGAATTTCGAATCCGTGCTGACCGTGTGCGGAAACCCGCCAACCGCCGGATAGCTGTTGTGGTAGAAGTTTTCCCCGAACAGCACGTGCGCAAACGGCGTCAGCTTCCGGCGATGTTTGAAAGGATATATTTGCGGACCCACCATCACGCTGTAGATGCTCAGATTCCCGTTCAGCCCCTGATCGCGCACGCCTCCGGAAACCTCCATGACCGCGCCGAGGCGGTTTATGATGTTGTATTGGATGGATCCGTATCCTCCATTCACCCCCACCCGGACGCCACTCGACTCCGTGAACATGCGGATGTTGTAGCCGCCGGAAAGCTCATACGGCGCCACGTAAGGCGGCGGCAGGGGTTGCGGCGGCGTTGCCTCGGTCGCCGGGGTCTGCGCGGGCGAAGCCTGTGCGGGCGTATCCTGTGTGGCCTGAGCGAATGCCGGAATCATAAAGATCCATACCAAACCGCAAAGCGCGCATAGCTGCCTCATCTACAACGTCCTCCAGGGGAGATCTTCCCTCTTCCATTGGCAAGCGGAACTCGCGTCAGATCAGGATCGACGCAATTGCTGATCCAGAAAATCGGGCACTGCATTCTCGCACGAGTGGTTCGCACTTAGCCACCGTGGACCGCCCAGGAAACATGGGATGCCGCCACCAAGAAAAAAGGCCGCTCGCCCGGGGAAGGCGTGCGGCCTCTTTTTTCCGAATGCGTCGACTGCGCTAGTTGACCGTTACATTTACGGTAATCGAGTGGCTCAAACCTCCCGAAGTTCCCGTGATCGTCACCGGATAGATGCCCGCTCCCGTGGGAGGTGCATTCGAGCAGCCCGCCGCCACGATCAGCAGTGCAGCCGCGCCTGCCAGCCCCAGCCGCGTCCGGAATCTCCGGGCCACAGGAAGAGTGAGCAACAGCATCAGAGCGAAAGCCGCCAGCGCGATCTGCTGCATCGAGATCGGCGGCCTCCGGTGAGACGTTGGGGGCACCAGCAATCCCTTCGTAACAATCGTTACATTTCCGGTCCCCGGAGCAGTCACTGCGCTCGAGGGCGCCGAGCAGCTTCCTCCTGGAATTGCCGCCGAGCAGCTCAGCGTAACGGCCCCCGTAAAACCTCCGACCCCCGTCACCGTGACTGCAATCGCGCCAGAAGCGCCCGGATTAACGGTTACGGGCAACCCGCTGAGCGTGAAGTCCCACTCGGTTCCGGTTAAGGGAACCGTCTGCGGGCTGCCCGCGGCATTGTCCGCAATGGTCAACGTTGCGGCCTGGCTGCCGCTCGATCCCGATGGAGGAGTGAACGTGATGTTGATGACGCACGACGCGTTGGCCGCTACCGTCGCCCCGCTCGTGCAGGTCGTTCCGGCCGCCACGGCAAAGTCGGCCGCGTTCGCCCCCGAAATCGACGGCGCCGCCGTGATGTTCAGGCTGGCGTTCCCCGTATTCGTGACGGTCACCACTTGCACGGTGCTCGTCGTGGTGACGAGTTCACCGCCGGCGGCGACTGTCGAGGGAGCTACGCTGGCCACCGGTGCCGCGGCAACGGCCGTACCTGTGATGCCGAGCGTCTGCGGACTGCCCGCCGCGTTATCTGTAATCGATAGGGTTGCCGACCGCGCACCCGCTGCGCTGGGCGTAAACGTGATGTTGATTACGCACGTTGCGTTCGGCGCTACCGCCGCTCCGTTCGTGCAGGTGGTTCCGGCAGCTATGGCGAAGTCGGCCGCGTTGGTTCCGGAAATCGCTGCCGCCGCCGTGATGTTCAGGTTGGCATTGCCCGTGTTCTTGACGGTCACCGCTTGCGCAGCGCTCGTCGTGTTGACGGTCTGGCTGGTGAAAGCGACTGCCGCGGGTGTTACGGTTGCCACCGGTGCTGCGGCGCCCGTACCCGTCAGGGTTAACGTCTGCGGGCTGCCCGCCGCATTGTCTGCGATGCTCAGCGCTGCCGACCGCGATCCCGCAGCGCTGGGCGTGAAGGTGATGTTGATGACGCACGCTGCGGTCGGCGCTACCGCCGCTCCGTTCGTGCAGGTGGTTCCTGATGCCACGGCAAAGTCGGCGGCGTTAGTGCCTGAAATCGCCGCCGCCGCCGTGATGTTTAGGTTGGCGTTCCCTGTATTCGTGACAGTCACCGTTTGCGCGGCACTCGTTGTATTAACGGTCTGACTGCTGAAAGTGAGCGTCAGGCTCAAGGGAGTTACGCTAGCCACGGGTGCCGTGGGAATGCCCGTACCCGTGAGACTGAGCGTCTGCGGGCTGCCCGTGGCGTTGTCTGCAATCGTCAGCGTTGCCGATCGCGCGCCCGAAGCGCTGGGTGTGAAGGTGATGTTGATGATGCAGCTCGAAGTCGGAGTCACCGGACTGCTCGTGGTGCAGGTGGTCCCGCTGGCGACGACGAATTCCGTGCTGCCGGTCGAGGGCGCGGACGTAAACGTCAGGTTGCCCGTTCCGTTGTTCGTCACCGTTACGCTCTGCGCGCCGCTCGTCGTGCCCACCGGCTGCGAAGTCGCAAAGTTCAGAGTGGTTGTCGGACTCAGCACCACCGTCGGCGACGTCCCGGTGCCGCTAAGGGCCACCGTCTGGGTTCCCGCCGCGGGCGTGCTCGTGCCGTTGTTATACGTATAAGTGACCGGCAAGCTCGCCGTTTCCAGCGTTCCCGAAGTGGACGGCGTAAACGTGACGCCAATCGCGCAGGAAGACCCCGCCGCCAGTGACGTAGTGCAGGCAGGAGTACCTCCCGAAACCGCCGCAGCGGCTGCGAAATCGGCCGCGTTGGCACCGGTAATCGCCGGCAATGGGATCGTGAGCGAAAGTGTAGAGCCGGTGTTGTTAGTCAGCGTAAAAAGCTGCGCTGCGCTGGCCACGTGGAAGAGTTGATTGCCGAAGGCCAGCGCGCAGGACGTCGCAGGCGTCACCGACAGGTTAAACGTGCAGGGCGAACCGAACGCCAGCACCGGCAGCAGCGTTAACTTCGCTACGAATCCCGCCTGCACCGTTCCAACCGGCAAAGAACCGGACGTTTCGAATGCACCAGAGGATGTCGGAAAATCCGTGAGCGAATGGGTCTGGCCCGCGATAACCGCGTTACCCGACGAGTCCAGTGCCAGCGCGAGACCCTGATCCGGCAGGTTGGTGACTCCGCTCCCGCCAAAATACGTCGAATAGAGCAGGCTGGCGGTGCCGCTGACCGAAGGATTCACCTTGGTGATGAAAGCGTCGCCCTGCCCGGCGCCGGACAGCGCTGTCTTGAAGGCCCCCGGGGTAATGGGGAAATTGGATGACTGAGTCTGGCCGCTGACGATCACGTTCCCCAGCGTGTCGATTGCGATGCCGTTCCCCTGATCGGCGCTGTTTCCCCCCAGCAAAGCGGAATAAGTGGGAGCGCCGTTTGCAGTCGTATTCAGTGCGGTGATGAACGCTACCCCCGCTGAACTCGCAGCCGACGGA
>JBEKTG010000135.1:0-8159 GCA_049516275.1 Candidatus Acidiferrales bacterium | reverse complement strand
GCGGCGTCAAACCCCGGCGGCAGCGTTACCCAGACGCACATCCCGCCTTCCGTGCGGGTCCAGGTAGTCTCCCCGGGCATCTCTTTTTCGAGGCATTCCTCGATGGTTTCGAGGCGGCTGCGGTAGGCCTTCCTCATCTTGGCGACATGGCGCGCCAGATATCCCCGGCGGATGAAATCGGCAAACGTCGCCTGCGCGAGCTGGTCCGTGTGCAGATCGGTCGATTGCTTTACGAGGCGCAGGCGCTCGATCACGCTTTCGTGTGCAATGCACCAGCCGACCCGCAATCCCGGGAACGCGATCTTCGAGAAGCTGTCGATTTGGATCACGCTGCCGGTGCGGTCAAGCGACCTCAGAGAGGGAGTCACACTCCCGCGCAGCCGGAGACGGCTGTAGATCGTGTCCTCGACTACCGGAACCTGGTAGCGGGCGGCTACATCCAGAAGCCTCCGGCGCTCGGCGACTGGCAGCGCTGTGCCGGTGGGATTGTGAAAGTCCGGCGTGATGAGAATGAATTTCACGCGGTTCTGCATCAGCACGCCTTCGAGCGCGTCGATGTCCATACCCGCAGGCGAGTCCGTATTTACACGGACAGGCAATATACGGATACGGGCGGTCGCCAGCGTCGAAATCGCGCCGGGATACGCCGGATTCTCGAGCGCCACCGAATCGCCGGGGCGCAGGAAGGTCTTGCAAAGCAGGTCGATCGCTTGCTGGCCGCCGTCGGTGATGAGCAATTGATTGTCCGCGACCGCGAGGCCCTCGCCTCGCAGCATTTCGATCAGCTGGGTTTTCAGTGGCTCATAGCCGTCGGTGGAACCAAGCTGCAGCACACGGCGGCCTTCCTCGCGCATCACCGAATTGCAGCAGCGGCGGAAATCCTCGACCGGGAACAGCTCAGCTGGCGGGCGGGCAATTGTGAACGCGATCGCGCCGTCCGGAACAACCGGCATGAGCCGGCTCAGGCTATCCTCGCCGCGCTCGTCGGCGAAAAGGGACTCCCAGCGCAACCCGCCTCCGTTGCCGTTGCTGCGCGGCGGAGCGGAGAATTGCTTGATTGTGGCGTTGCAGATAAACGTGCCGCGGCCGACATGGCCCTGGATCAGGCCCTCGGACTCAAGCTCCGCGTAGGCGTTCGCGACCGTTGTCCGGTGAACTCCCAGATGGCCGGCTAGTTCGCGGCTGGCAGGAATACGGTCACCCGTACGTAGTTCTCCGGAGTGCACCAGCGCGCGAAGCTGATCGCGCAGTTGTACGTAGAGCGGGATATGGCTCTCCGGTTGTAAATGGAGCGGTAGCATTGGCTCGTTCCTACAAGCCAATATACCTTATGAGCGAAGCTTGAAAAGAGCCAATTTGGCTATGGGTGTTTCTTACTGGGTGGCGGATTTCTCGCCCAGGCGCCTCATGCGCTCCTGAAGTTTCTTGCGCAGCGGAGACGGCGCGTTGGGATTGAACGCCACGAGATACCAAAGCGGCTGGCTGCGGTCGCGGCTCAGGCGCGTGAGTGTGGCTGCGTCGCTGTTGGGGTGGCGCGCGATGTTCTCGCGGATCGCCGAATACGGGTGATGCGAGAGCTTGTTCAGCGTTTTGGCGGTTACCTTGGGATGCTCGCTGATCAGCCGCAAGAGGTAATAGTCTTCCCGGGGCGCCAGTCTGGAAAGCTGGTCGAGAACGTCCGGCTTTACATCCGCGCTGAGCACCGTGCCGATCTTTTCATCCCAATTGGGATTGATACGGTTGAGCTCCTGCGTTCTGGCGTGGATCAATTGCTCGATGACGCGGCGTTCCTGGTCCAAGCGAGCCGCGGGCAGGGCGCTGCGTTCCACCGAATCGAGCACCCGCAGAAGATGCTGCCGCTCGCCGAAGACGATTTGGGAGGTCCGCACCGTCTTGCCTTTTGCCGCGTTACGCACCAAGTCTGAACGTCTCATATTCCATCACCCCACGGGGATTTCTGAGCTGGCAGGGAATCGAGGTCCGCCGCTGACCTACCGGGCTGAATTATCAGTTGGCGGGGCAGGGGGAGTAAAGGAAAACCACGGAAACAAGGGGTTTTGTGTTCCTAAGGGGGCAATAGGTGGTTCTAGAACCAGGTGCTATCAGCTCAATGACATCGCGGGTTCTACTGCCTTGACACGTGGGTATTTTACCTGCCGCAGCCAGGCCAGGAGAATCAGTCCAAGAACCACCAGCAGCGCGGTGCAGAGCCAGCTTCCTTCGGGTCCTACGGAGCCACCCGTAAGCCATTGCGGACCTGAAAAGCTCACGTTCATCAGGTGTCCTGTGACCAATTCGCCGCTATCCGGGACGCCGTAGAAATAGCTCTCGGCCCAATCCCAGGCGGTGTGAAAGCCAATGGCGAACCACAGGTCTCCGGTTCGGCGGAGCATCAGACAGAAAAGCAGGCCGACGATTCCTGCGTTAAAGGCTCCCAGCCACGTCTCTCCCTGGTTTCCGTGATGGACGTATCCGAAAACGAGCGAGGAACCCAGAGCGGCGGGCCAGAAGCCGATGCCTGTTGCGAGTGTGAATACTACGTATCCTCGAAAGCCGAATTCCTCGAAGAGTGCCACGGCCAGAAAAACGAGGCCCCACAGTATCGCGTATTTCAGGACGGCGCCGCCGTGCAACGCGATCGAATCGACGTGAAACACACCTGTGGCGCGCATTGCGCCCAGCAGAGCCGATATGCCTGCGAAGCCGACCGCCGCGCCCTGCCAGAAGCGCCCTCGGAAGGCTTGGTGCCACGGCAAGCCGTAATCGCCCAGGGTCCGGCGCTCGAACTTCGCCATGATGGCGCCGGCAAGCAGCACCACTGCGAACATGAAGCCCTCGCCCACCAGGACGACTTCGGGAGTCAGGACTGCGCCTCGCGCCGGTCGGTGGTGTCGCACGAGCCGTGAAAGCCCGGCCGAAGCTGTAAACAGGGCGAACAGGATCGCGAAAAAAATCAGCAGGCGCCATGCTGCGCGCGGGCCATGCGGTCCGATCAGAATTGTTCGGTAAAAAGGGGCGCGAGGCTCAGCAGATGAAGGCGCAGGGGGATCGGGCGGGAACGCGTTCGGTTCATCCATCGGGAGGCCCCTTGCGACTACTGGACTTTCATCGTCCGGCAGCCGGCTGCCTCGGGCCGGTTGAGGATAGCACAGGCGATATCCGTAAAATTACTGCTGGCTGGCGAGCGGTGGGGAGGGGCTAACGGCGGGAACCGGCGGCTGGTTCCTCTACCTGGGCGATTTCGAATTTGTTGCGGCCATGATTCTTGGCGGCGTAGAGGGCGGCGTCGGCCTTGGCGACCAGGTCCTCGAACCGCATTTGCATGCCGGCCGGGAGGGCGGATATGCCGAAGCTTGCCGTGACGCGCGTGGTGCCGGAGCCAAACGAGAAAGTGTAGGACTCGAAGACGCGACGAACGTGTTCAACGGCGCGCACGACGCCTTCCTGGTCGACGTGGGTAAGGATGATCAGGAACTCCTCGCCGCCGATGCGGGCGCACATGTCGCAGCGCCGTATGTTGTCCGTGAGGATTTCGCCGAACTTCTTGAGGACGACGTCGCCGGCGCTGTGTCCGAAGGTGTCGTTGATGGCCTTGAAGTTATCGAGGTCGGCCATGACCGCCCAGAAGGAGAAGCCGTGCCGCATGGCGCCGCTCAGTTGGCGGGTGGCCCAGTCTTCGATGGCGCGGCGGTTGGGAATGCCGGTGAGGCCGTCGGTGAGGACAAGCTGCTCGAGCAGGCGATTCTTGGATTCGATTTCGCGATGAAGGGCAACCGTGCGGCGCCCTACTCCGGCCCGGGCCAGCAACTCCTCGGGGTGGAACGGCTTGGTGAGGTAATCGTCCGCTCCGGCCTGCAGACCGCGCACTACCTGGGCTTTATCGGAAATGCCGGTGAGCAAAATTATGTACGTATAAATACCATGCGACTCCTGGCGGATGCGCTCGCAAAGCTCGACGCCGCTGAAATCGGGCATGAGCCAGTCCGTAATTACCAGGGGCGGGTGGTAGCGGGCGAAGAAATCGAGGGCTTCGGCGCCGGTTTTGGCGAAAAGCAGCAGGTATTCTTCGCCGGGCAGAGTCAATTCCACCAGCTTGCGGGCCACGGGCGAATCGTCGACTACCAGGACTGTAAATTGTTCGTCATGAGCCATAGTGAGCTGGTGTCAAGTAGCAAGTGTCAATATCAAGTATCAATATCACTTATCAGGGCACGGCATAGCCGACAGGGTCGCGCAAAGATAGGAATAGGTTACCGCAGTAGGTTTGGCGCCCCGAGAGACAAATTCGCGGGTGATTCGAAAGTCGCACTAATCAATATGTGACTTGCGATGTGACTTATGCGAACTCGTGCGATTGCCACGGAATCGCCTTCGCGCTTGGCGAATCAGTGGCTTTGCAGGAAGGGATTATTGGCGCGTTCGAAGCCGATGGTGGTGATTTCGCCATGCCCTGGGTACACGGTCACTTCGTCGGGCAGGGTTAGCAATTTTGCGCGAATCGAATCGAGAATCTGCGGGTAGGAGCCGCCCCAGAGGTCGGTGCGGCCTATGCTTTCGCGGAAAAGCGTGTCTCCCGCGAGTAGGCGCGCATCGGGAACGGCGGCGTTCTGTGCGGGAACGGTTCTTTCTAATCCCGCTTCAGGCGGCGCAATTTCGGGTCTTACGATGAGGCTGATGCTTCCCGGGGTGTGACCGGGAGTATGCAGAACGCCGGCGGTGAAGCTGCCCCAGCGCAACGTGTCGCCTTCCTTGACGAAATCCTGGATGCTGGTTTGCGCTGGGGTAGGCACGCCCAGCCATTGGGCCTGCATGTCCAGATGGCGGTAGAGTTCGAGGTCGGCTTCGTGAATCAGGACGGGGGCGCCGGTGGCGCGGTGGAGCGCGGCGAGTCCTCCTACGTGGTCGATGTGGGTGTGAGTGCTGACGATGGCGCGAATTTTCAGGTCGTGGCGTTTCAGGATGATGAGGATGCGCTCGATATCGTCTCCCGGGTCGACGACGATTCCTTCGTGCGTAGCCGTGTCACCGAGAATCGAACAATTGCACTGCAGGAGGCCTACCGGGATTACTTCGTGAATGAGGTTCGAGGCCATCGCGGTCAAAAGTATAGCAGCAGGGAATTCGTCGTTGGGGATTTGTGGGGCGAGATTCGGAGCAAGCAGGGCTTGTGGGCAACTGGCTTGAAGGAAAGAAGAAGGAAAGAAGGAAGAAGGAAAGAAGAAGCAGGTCCCTCACCCATCCGCGCTTCGCGCGTATGGTCTCAGGATGACAACGAAAGGCAAAGTCTTAAGAAAGCGAAAGGCTAAAGCTTAAGAGAGATTCTTCGCGCCGGAACGGCGCTCAGAATGACTGCAGCAAGGCGACGGCAAAAGCAAAAGGGCGCGAGGCATCCGCCGGGGGTGCCTCTGCTAAGATGATTGAGGAAGCGCCGCTGGTGCGAAGACAAGGAATCGAATACTCACATGGACACGCCGACCGCAATTATGGAAACGCCGCTGATTGAGCAGCACCGCGCCGCCGGCGCGCAGCTCGCCGAATTTGCCGGCTGCATTTTGCCGGAGACTTTTTCGGATTTCAGCCAGGAGTATCGCGCGGGGAAAGACAGCGTCGCGATCTTCGATACGAACTGGCATGCAATCTTTCGGCTCACGGGGCGCGATCGCGTCCGCTACCTGCATGCGATCACTTCCAACAACATCAAAGATCTGGGCGAAGGGTACGGCGTACTTGCGCTGCTGCTCAATCCGCAAGGGCACATCCTTGCGGAACTCGAAGTGTATGCGCTGAAAGAGAGCCTACTGGTGCTTTCGCACGCATCGGTGCGGGAGCGTACGGCCACTACTTTGAAGAAATACATCCTTGGCTCACAGGTAACGTTTGAGGATCTGACTTTGCAGCTCGGCAGCGTGGCGGTCGAGGGGCCTCACGCGGCGTCTATTATTGCGGAGGCGACCGGGCTGGCGCTGACGGGTTTTTCCGAGATGGCCACCAAGGACGTCGAGATCGATGCGGTGCCCTCGCACTTGATTCGGCGCTCCCATTTCGGCGAGTTGGGCGCGCAGATCATCGCTCCCCGCGAGCATCTGGGTCTCCTGTGGGGGAGTTTGCGGGGGAGTGCGCATGCGCAACACGGCTTGCCGATCGGAATGAAGTCACTGAATGTGCTGCGCCTGGAGGCGGGCGTGCCGTGGTTTCCGCTCGACTTCAACGATGCGATGATTCCGCACGAAGCCGTGCTCGAAAACACGCACATCAGCTTTACCAAGGGCTGCTACACGGGGCAGGAAATCGTCGAGAGGGTGCGCTCGCGGGGGCATGTGAACCGGAAGCGCGTCGCGCTGAAGTTTTCTGCAGCGACGCCACCCGAATCCGGAACAAAGCTACGGGCTGGCGGAGCCGACGTGGGTTTCGTAACAAGCTCCGCGTTTTCTCCCGCGGCGAACGCAGCCATCGGGATGGGTTATTTGCGGCGGGAGCACAACTCCACAGGAAGTGTGGTGGAATTCGAAGGCGGAACTGCCGAGGTTACGGCGGTGGGCACGGCGGCGGCCGGGGCCTAGGTTCAGCCGCCGCGTTATCAGCTTAGCTCTTGGAAAAATTCAGCGAGCCTTTGAAGCTGCCGCGCGTCGCATCAATCTTCTTTTGCAGCTGCAGGATCGAGTAGACCAGCGCTTCGGGACGCGGAGGGCAGCCGGGAACGTAGACATCGATCGGGATCACCTGGTTCACGCCCTGCACGATCGCGTAGTTGTTGAAGACCCCGCCGGAAGTTGCGCAGGCTCCCATGGAAATCGCCCATTTCGGATTGGGCATCTGGGCGTAGAGCTGCTTGATCACCGGGGCCATCTTTTGCGAAACGCGCCCGGCGATAATCATCAGATCGGATTGCCGCGGAGAGCCGCGAAACACTTCAGCGCCAAAGCGTGAAATGTCGTAACGCGAGGCGGCCATCGACATCATCTCGATCGCGCAGCAGGCCAAGCCGAACGACATGGGCCAGATGGAACTCCGGCGCGCCCAGTTCACGACTTTATCGAGGGAGGCGAACAGGATTCCTTCGTCCTTGAGAAAACTCTCGTCGTCCCCCGGCCTTTCCAGCGTGACACCCTTCGCAAGTTCGACGGCCATTGTTCGGCAATCTCCTTATGACAACATTTTGCCTGTTTGCTCCGTAATTTGCAAAGAAGCTTTGGCCGCGGTGGCGGTGTCAATTTGATTCCGTTCCCTAAAACCGGGAGAGAGCCCTTGTTGCGCTCGCTCCAATCGCCGTGAGGACCGACCCTTAAAACCGAAGGGTCGGGCACCCGCAAAGGCGAGAGCGGACCCCGCCTTGCTGAGAAGCCATTACCGGAAGCGGGCAACAACAATTTTGTTCTTGCAAACGGGGGCTGGGCGGCTTACAAGGGGTGCGGAAACGGTCCATCGCTACGCTTGCTGCGACGCAAGCAAAAACGAACTGATCTTGTCGATGGCGAATGTATGGCCATCAAGGAAGAAACCATGCTAGGAAAACATCTCAGTTTGACCTTGGGCATCACGTTGATCGTGCTTTGTTTCTCTTTTCCGGCGCTTGCGCAGAAAGCGGAGCGCGGGACTATTACGGGAATCGTGACTGCCGATCAAGGGACGGTGATTGGATTCCGCGTGGCGGCGCACAATTTGGATCGCCGGCTGTGGTACACGGTGTTTACGAGCAAGGGGCGGTACACGGTGCCGCAGGCGCTGCCGGGGCGATACGAAGTTAGCGTGAACGAGCCGGAATACGATTCGCCGGCGGTCGCGCTGCAGCTGGGGCCTGGCGAGAGCAAGACGGCCGACGTTGCCGTGAAGCATCAGGGGGATGCGGCTTGGAAGGCGGCGAATGGCGACGGCAACCTGGATCATCGGAACAGCCTCGCTCGTGCTGCGGTGGACGCGGCTAGCAATGTGCGGCCGGGTAACGGGAAGGTGGTTTACGTCAATAATCTGGAGGAGATGTTTCCGCCCGGGCCGGGCTTGGGTTTGCTGAGGGAAAACTGCACCGGTTGCCATGGCGAAGGATTTGGTTCCAAGCATTACACCAAGGACGGGTTTATTCAGGGCATCGAGCGGGCTACCGAGACTGGCCCCGGTTATAACGAATATGCGATCGCTCTGGGCCGGACGCCTATTAACAGGAG
>JBEKTG010000134.1:0-8172 GCA_049516275.1 Candidatus Acidiferrales bacterium | reverse complement strand
TTGCCAGATGCAGCGGGATGCCAGCCAGGGCGATTACTACTATCCCTATCAGGATAGCGCCTATCACGCGGCGGGACATCAGTATTGCTATTAGGATCAGTCCGAAGGCGGCCAGGAGAACCTGAGGGTCGGCAATTTTGCCTATGCCGACGAAGGTGGCGGGATTGGCTACTATGATTTTGGCGTTGCGCATCCCGATGAAGGCTATGAAGAAGCCGATGCCGGCGGCGGTGCCGTGCTTTAGGCAATCGGGGATGTCGTTGACGATGTGCTCGCGGATGTTGGTGAGCGTGAGCACCAGGAAGAGGCAGCCGGACAGGAACACGACGCCAAGGGCGGTCTGCCAGGGGACGCCGCGGCCCAGGACGATGGAATAGGTGAAGTAGGCGTTGAGCGACATACCGGGAGCTAGCGCTATGGGGTAGTTGGCCCAGAGGCCCATGATCAGTGTGGAGATGGCGGCGGAAAGGCACGTCGCGAAGAGGACTCCTTCGACCGGCATGCCCGCCTCACCCAGGATGCGCGGGTTCACGACCACTACATACGCCATAGCCATGAAGGTGGTGAGGCCACCGAGAAGCTCGCGGGAGATAGTGGTACGGTTCTCGGTCAGGTGAAAGACGCGCTCTAGCCATCCCGCTTCCGCGGGAACTAGCGCCGCTTCGGTGTGAGCCATCCGGTAAGGATAGACCCATAGGCGGGTTAGCCTCCATTCGATTTTCCAATGCGGGCGAACCAAAAAGTTGTGAATACGGTGACACCTCTGGTTGCGGGGTGCATCAAACTGGGCGAGGGAATCGGCCCGGTTTGAAACTGAGGCGCTTCCGGTCAGGCGGGGAGGTGACCTTCGTCACGTAAAGCATCTAGTTGTGGTGCATAGATGACAATCAAACGAAATGTCTATTTCTGTACAGAGAGAAAATAGTGACTAATAGAAACTCGGATGACGCCGATAGAAACAAAGAGTTGGACGGATTGGACAGGTGTCGATAATCTCACGATTGCCCGGCGCAGTGACCTTCGTCCGGAAGGCTTCTATGTTCCCACGATGCGCAAACCCCGAGTGCCAGGAAAGCTTCACGAGCTTCCGCGAAGGCACGTTTTTCCGCTTCCGACGGGCGGATTCCGAGGCTGCTTCATCGCCGGGTAAACATCATGCGGTGGAGCACGCTTGGCTTTGCGCGCGCTGCTCGGAGCATTACACGGCGGATTACATCGAAAACAAGATTGCGCTGGTTGCGGTTGCTCCGGTAATGCCCGTGGTCGAGGAAGTGCTGGCTTCTCCGGTGCCGATGCGCGCCCGGGCGCGAGGGATGCGACGGCGGAGGCCTTCGACGCGGCGTTCGTCTGCGCAGCCACCGGCTGCGAACCCCATGATTGTGCTGGCCATCAATCCGCGGGGTGAATTCGACTGAGACGGATTGGGCGGCTGCAAGGACGTCCAACAAACACATCGCATTTTACGAATTGACAGGCTGGGGCAATGCCTGTAAGGTATTCACCGTAGCTTAGCGATTCACGCTAGATATGCGAATTCACTTCAATTCGTTGTTTTCCTCATCGCGGCAGAGCGATCTGTCCTGTTGTTGTTGTCCCTCCATTCAGTAGCGATTTTCCGCGTCAGAAGCTAGTCCTGTAGCGGCGTAAATCCAGCTCATAACTGATAGAAGCCCTGATTGGCGCGAGCGTTCGAATACTTTCGAAAGGATTCAGGTGGCAGCAATGAGCAGTCAGAGTAACAGCATCCGGTCTACGGTTGGCCGCGCGGCGACACGCTGGCGCGGGGCCATTGAGATTTTCTTTGCCTCCGCTTCGCCGTTTTCTCCTTTCAACGCTCTCTGCAACACCTCCTGCTTCTGTTGTTGTTGACCCTCATTTTTTAGTCCGGCGACTTTGCGGCATGGATGTTCCGCCGCTCGTTCGAAACCCAAGCCAGAAAGACTCGGCAGAGCCGCAACCGTTCACGGTGCGCAAGTTCAAACTCAAAAGGGGTGGGAAATGAAAGGTTCAGGGAATCGCACATTGTCCAGGCACCGGAAAGCCGGCCTGATCGTTTTTGCAATTGTGACGGCGCTCGCAGGGATGGCGCTCGCGGCGCGCATCAGTTACGCGCAGGGGGAGGCTTCCATCTGGGGAGTGGTTACCGATGGAACAGGGGCAGCCGTGCCGGCGGCTACGGTGAAAGTCGAGAACCAGGACACCGGGGCGGTGCGGAATCTCGTGAGCGACGCCGACGGCCACTATGATGCGCTGCTGCTGACCGTTGGAACCTACGGAGTGAGCGTCGAAAAGAGCGGTTTCCAATCGCAGACGAGGACGGGCATTACGCTGGTGGTTGGGGAGCGCGTGCAAGTGGATCTGGCGCTGAGCTTGAGCCAGCTGCAGCAGAGTGTGACCGTCACGGAACGGCCGGACCTTGTTGCCGTGACGACCGAAGATGTCTCGGGGCTGGTAAACGAGCGGCAGGTGAAGGAGTTGCCGTTGAACGGGCGAAGCTACGACCAATTGCTGACGCTCAATCCCGGCGTGGTGAACTACACGTCGCAGCGGGCCGGGGGGATCGGGACGTCGAATTCGGTGGTGGGCAACATGTTCGCGGCTTCAGGTCACCGTCCGCAGGACAATCTTTACATTCTGAATGGGGTGGAATTCACGAGCGCCTCGGAAATCAATACCACACCGGGCGGCGTGAGCGGACAGCTGCTGGGTGTGGATGCGGTGCGGGAATTCTCGGTCGTGAGCAACACTTATGGCGCGGAGTATGGGAAACGGCCGGGAGCGCAGGTGAATATCGTGACGGCGTCGGGCACGAACCAATTGCACGGCAACGTCTACGAATTCCTCCGGAACAGCGCGCTCGACGCGAGAAACTATTTTGACTTCGGGAACATTCCGCCGTTTGAGCGTAACGTGTTCGGAGGATCGCTGGGAGGGCCGATCAAGAAGGACAAGACTTTCCTGTTCGGCAACTATGAGGGATTCCGCCAGAAACTGGGGTTGAGCGATCTCACGCTGGTGCCAGACAATACCTCGCGCGCCGCTGCTGTGGCCAGCATCAAGCCGTTGCTGGCTCTATGGCCGGTGGCGAATGGACCGGAGCTTCTGACTTCGACCGGCGGGCAGAGCGGCATTGCTGAGGCGTTCAGCAATCCGATCCAGCACATCCGGGAGGATTTCGGAAGCGTTCGATTCGACCAAACCTTCTCGGATAAGGATTCGCTGGGGGTGGTTTACACAATCGACGACAGCCAGGGCCATTCACCCACCAACAATCCGTTCACTTTCGTCGACATCTTCCTGCGGGAACAAGTCGCGAGCATCAACGAAACGCACGTCTTTTCTCCCACCTTTCTCAACCGCGCGACGTTCGGGTTTTCCCGCGGCGGATTCTATTTCAACAGCGGAACGCCCGGCATTAATCTGCCCGGCTGGATCCACGCGGGGCAACCGGTGGGCGCTCTCGTGGTGGGGGGCGGCACCACGCTCAATGGCGCTTCGCAAATCAGCAACGGAGGCACCAACGCGGGCAGCAATTTGTCGGCAGCCCGCAACCTGTTCACCGCCGCGGATCAAGTGACGATCACTCGCGGCAAGCACCTGCTGAACGCCGGCGTGTGGTTCGAGGACGTGCAGGCCAACGACACCCTGGTTCAGGATCAATATGGACAGGCTTCGTTCACCAGCCTGCAAACGTTTCTCGCCGGAACTGTGAGCACCTACACCTATGCGCCGTCGTATACCCCGCTCAACTGGAGGTCGCTCGAAGGCGCGGTTTATGCGGAGGACGCGATCAAGCTGAAGCCCAGCCTCGAATTGCGGCTCGGGTTTCGCGGCGAATTCACCAACGGCTGGAATGAAGCGCACGGCCGGGCGTCGAACTACACTTTCGTAAACGGAGTGATCCAAACGCAGCCGGTTATCGGGAGTTCGGCTCTCGCGTCGAATAATGCGACGTTCCTTCCGGCGCCGCGCATTGGGATTGCGTGGTCGCCCTTTGGACTGAAGAAAACCGTGGTTCGGGCCGGGTTTGGCTTGTACTACGCATTGATCGACAACCTGAGTTACCGGTTGGATCAGAATCCCCCTTACAACACCGTGTTCGCGGCCAAGGGCGTCACGGGACACAATCTGACGTTTGCCAACATCAGCCCGACGAGCAATTACACGACGCTCGGGTTCAACAACTCAGTGGTCCCGAGCGGCGTGGACCCAAACGTGAAGACGCCGACGGTGGAAACCTACTCGCTGAAGATCGAGCAGGAAATTGCGCCGAACACAACCTTGAGCGTGGGCTACACCGGATCGCACGGTTATCACGAACTGCTTTCGGTGGACCAGAACCTGCCGAGCGCTCCTTATCCTTACCCTACGCAGGCGGTGACGCCGACAAGCACCGGCCTGGCGAACCCGGCATTGTGGAACACCACGAACTGGGTCTCACAGGGCATCAGCTTCTACAACGGGCTTGAGGTGGACGTGAATCAGCGATTGAGTCACGGCCTGCAATTCCGGGGAGCTTACACGTTCTCAAAGTCGCTCGATGACGGCGACAGCATGAACACCAGTGTGGCGACCAATTCTCCGGCGTTTGCCTCCAATCCGCTGAATCTGCGGGCGGATTACGGGCGGGCTTCGTTCGACATACGGCATTCGGCGGTGATCAATGCCACCTACGAGCTGCCCTTTGGACGGGGCAAGGGTTCCAACGAATGGGTCAATCGCTTTATCGCGGATTGGCAGATCAGCGGGATCGAGACGGTGCAGTCCGGCTTGCCGTTCACGCCGCAGCTTTCCTACAACCCGTCGAATGACGGCGATACGCGCAACCCGGTGCGTCCTTCGTGGAACCCGAGTTTCAGCGGACCGGTGATTCTGGGCGGTCCTACTCGCTACTTTAACCCGGCTGCGTTTATCCAACCGACTCCCGGGACTTACGGGAATGTCGGGCGTAACGTGCTGCAAGGGCTGGGCTCGGCTCAAACGGATTTTTCTCTCACGAAGAAGATTCTGTTTACGGAGCGGCTGAATTTGCAGTTCCGCGCGGAGTTCTTCAACATCCTCAATCACACTAACCTCAATGCGCCGAATCCGGTGGTGTATACGGCGGCGACGGGAGGCCCATCGCCCACCGCCGGGGTGATCACATCCACTTCGACCAGTTCGCGGCAGATTCAATTTGGGTTGAAGCTGCTGTGGTAAGAACGAGCGGAGGCCAGAAAAACAGAATCAAGAGCTTTGACAGGCGGGAATTCCTGACAGCTGAATAAGAAGCAGGTCCCTCACCCATCCGCGCTTTGCGCGTATGGGCTCAGGATGACAATTAAGGGCAAAGGCTTAAAGCGACGGTGGGGTTTTGTGAGCGGCCGAAATCGGAGTTCGGCTGGCTCACCTGGAGAAACTTCGCAAATAAATAGCCGGGCGGCACCGGCTGAGGGACCCGTGACCGCCCGGCCTTCTTCTCACCCATCTCCGCAGGGGTTGGGTAAGAACTTGCTATGCGGCGCTTTCGCTGTTCCGCATAAACTCGTAGCGTTCGATGGCTGCTGCCACTCCCACTTCGCCGGAATATTCCGGGCTGCTTCGGAGTACGCGCCCCAGACAGCGGACGCGAACCGGCCCCGCCTGGGTGAGCTCGTGAGGAAGAGTCATCACGATTTCAACCGGGGAACCGCTCTTGAGCCCTTTCGGCAAATGGAAATACAGGCCTCGAGAACTTACTTCCCGCGACTCGGTGGCGGCTTCTCCGACCAACGTTTCGTCCGTCCAGCGGACGGTTAGCGGGAGACGCATGAGGAACCGCCGCGATGTGCGTCGCTCTTTTAGTGCCACAGTGCACCTGCCTCTTAACAGCCCGTCCAGAGTAGGCTCCGGCACCGCCCGGCCCTATAGTGCAAAGGAGCCAATTACATAGGACTCCGTAGCCGGAAAGTACTAGAGCTTTCCGGAAGTACTACTAGAGAGCTGTCAAAATATAAGGCTATTATTTACAGCCATTTAGGGAATTAATCCTCGAAATGCGGGCTATTCGGCGGAGGCTTTGCGGAAGGCGTGAAGGATATCGGCGAGAGCTAAGACACCTTCGAGCTTGCCGAGATCGCCGCGATTCACGACCGGAAGGACCGGCCAGTCTCCTGCCCAGCGGAGCACTTCCTCGAGGGCTTCGTCGGGAAAAATCATGGGGAGGGGACCCTTGGAGGGAATGCCTCCGGCGGTGTGAGTGTTCAGCGGATCGGAGGCTAGCCTTCGGACTTCGGCAGGATCGAGCAGACGCCATTCGCCTACGCGAGCGCGAAGAAGGATAGGGCCCTGCGCATTTTCGCCGAGGCGCGCGGCCAGCACAACCAGGGTATCGGAGGGCGCGGCTACGATTGCCGTCTCGGGCTGCATCGCGTCTTCGACGACGAGCGAGACCTGCTCGCGGCGCTCTTCGATCGAGGGGAGGATCAAACCGTCCTGGCGAGTGAGCATGTCAAACAGTGGGATAGCCTGAAAGCGGTGCGAGATGAAATAAGCAATCAGGCTCGATACCATCACGGGCAGGGCAGCCGAGTAATTGCCCGACAGCTCGATCACCATGAAAATCGAGGTAATCGGCACGCGCAGAAAACCCGCGAAGAACGTTCCCATGCCCACAAGCGCAAACGTACCGATGGTCACCGTGAGACGCGGAAAGAAATGGTGCTCCATGGCGCCCACCGAACCGCCCAGCATGGCTCCGATAAAAAGGGCGGGGGCGAACATGCCGCCGGGGGTGCCGCTCAAGAAGGAGATACCGGTGGTTAGCAGCTTCACTACGGCAAGCAGCAGCAGAAGGTGCCAGGCGAATTGGCCGTGGAGCGCTTCGTCAATCACCGAGTAGCCCGCACCCATCACCTGCGGCAGGCGGATTCCGATCAAACCGATCAGCAAACCGGCGGCGGCAGGCTGCACGTATTTGGACCATCGCGGCAGCTTCTGAATCCGCGGGCGCGCGTAGGCTATCCACTTCAAGAAGATGAGAGAAATGGCTCCGCCCGCTAGACCGAGCACGGCGTAGGCGATGAATTCCGCCGGATGGGCGATCTGGATGGGCGGCACGCGAAACAGCGATTCGGGGCCCAGGAAATAGCGCATCGTGACCACGCTGGAAACGGCAGCGAGCACGATCGCTCCCAGCACACCCGCGCTCCAGGTGCCGATCACTTCCTCAATGACGAACACGACCGCCGAAATAGGCGCGTTGAAAGCAGCGGCGAGGCCCGCCGCCGCGCCCACAGGCGCGATCAGGCGAATCTTTTTCTGCGAAAGCTTCAGGGACCGGCCGATCGCGGAGGCGATCCCGGCGCCGATCTGCAGCGACGGATCTTCGGGCCCGAGCGACTGGCCGCTTCCGATGGCCAGGGCGCAGACGATGAATTTGCCGATGACCGTCTTGAACGAGATATAGCCGTTGAGCACGTACACGGCGGCCTTGGTTTGATTTACGCCGCTCCCGCGCGACTGGGGAAAGATCTTCATCACGAGGAACGCGATACCGAGACCGGCGATTGCGGGCGCGAGAAAGACCCTTGGAACGGTGGGGGCGAGGGTAGAGCCGAGGACGGCGAACTGCGTCCATTCGATTGCCACGCGGAAGCAGACGACGGCCAGGCCCGAAAATACACCGATGAGAATTGCCAGGAAGAGGAAGAGGCGATCTTCGCTGCCCGTGAATATTTCGCGAGTCCAGAAGCGCCAGAGGGAGCGGATGCGGCCAAGTGGCTGAGTTGGTTCAGACGCAACGGGGGCGGGGGTGACCTCAGCTTGCGGAATCTGCGGCGGCTGGGCGATCTGGCTGACCGGATCGCTCATTGGGCGGCGCCTTCACGGCTGCGATCCAGCATCCGGAGAATGCGGTCGGTTCCATTCTGCGGCTCTCCGCATTGCTGGGCGGCAGCGTCTTCCATTTGGAAGGCGAGGGACAACGCGGCGTCGATGCGATCGGGATGGCGCGCCAGGTTCGCCTCGGCCCAATCTTTGCTCATACCCTGCGCTGTGGCGTAGAGCATCTGCAGATCGGTGACTGGGGGCGTTTGCGAGATTGCTTCCCCGTGTTGGCGGGAACAATCGCTGACGCGCGACGTCGCCTGGGCGAGGGCCGCGGCGGCGCGCGTCGCTCTTTCGGCGGCGGAAAGTCCTCTTCGAAAGGGATCG
>JBEKTG010000133.1:0-12544 GCA_049516275.1 Candidatus Acidiferrales bacterium | reverse complement strand
ACGGTCGTGACGGGCGACACCAACAGCACGCCCGACGGCAGCGGCGCCTTCGACTTTCTCGGCAGAGGAATGCCGAACATCCGCAAAGCGGCGGCCTACACGCATCAGGCCCTGCTCGATTTGGCGTCGCAGCGGCTCGGCGTCCCCAAAAGCGAGCTTTCCGTCAAGGACGGCATCGTTTCCGGCGGCAGCAAGAAGATTTCCTACGGCGATCTGGTGAAGGATCAGCAGTTGAATCTCACCATCCCGGTGAGCGGAACGCTCACCGACATTCGCGGGTTGACCATCGAAGGCAATCCGCCGATGAAGCCGGTCAGCCAGTACACGATTATCGGAAAGTCTTTCCGCAACACGATCACTGCTTCCAAGGTCGCCGCTCGCGAGACCTGGGCCACCGATGTGCGTCTTCCCGGGATGCTGCACGCTCGGATGGTGCACCCGAAAACGCTGGGTTCGACACTCGTGTCCGCCGGCGGATTGGACAAGACCCGATTTCCCAACGCGCAGGTTGTCGTCAAGGGCAACCTGGTAGGCGTCGTGGCGCCCACAGAGTGGGAAGCCATTCGCGCCGCTCAGCAGGTGGCTAGCGCCACCAAGTGGACCGATTGGAAAGGTCTGCCCGGCAGCGCAAATCTGCACCGGTACTTGAAGGATAGCGCCGATTGGAAATCCGCGCCGGTGTCCAAGGGCGATAAGAACCGCGGCGACGTGACACCCGCGATGGCGGCGGCCGGAAAAAAGCTTACGGCCACGTATGAGTTTTCCTACATGAAGCACGCGCCGATCGGGCCCGCCATGGCCGTGGCCGATGTTCGAGCCGACGGCGAGGTGCACATCTACGCGCACAATCAGAATCCCCAGGCGCTGCGCGGAGAAATTGCGACGATGCTGGGCGTCTCCACAAATCGCGTGGTGGTGCATGCCTTACCAGGGCCCGGCCACTACGGACGGTCCAACGGCGGAAACGCTGG
Organism: Candidatus Acidiferrales bacterium; assembly: GCA_049516275.1. Lineage (GTDB taxonomy): Bacteria > Acidobacteriota > Terriglobia > Acidiferrales > UBA7541 > Palsa-295. The sequence continues at coordinate 11,573 of JBEKTG010000133.1, read as the reverse complement.
CGCGGAAGATGAAGCGGTCATTCTGTCGCAAGCCGTGGGGCGGCCCGTCCGCGTGCAGTGGATGCGACCCGACGACCTCCAGTGGTCCACGCAGTCGCCGGCGGCCGTCGCGGACGTGCAGATCGCCCTCGACGACAACGGCAAAATGGTCGCCTATCAGGTGGACCATTACATGCCCGCGCCCCAGGACGACCGACCCATTGGCGCCGTGATCGCCGGCTTGCCGACGATGCCCGCACCCGAGCCGCACGCTTCGCCTGCCAACATCACCGCTTCCACGGGTAACCGCCTTTCCGATCCGTGGGTCTACGACGGCGTACCGCGGTTGGCGGAATTCGGCCACGGCACGTTCCAGGTGGGCCAGCAAGCTTCGCCGCTCACCGTCGGGCTCCGCGATCACAGCATGCGCACGCCGGGACAATTCCAGCAGAATTTCCCTCGTGAATTGGCCATCAATGAAGCGGCCGCGCTCGCTGGCATCGACGCCATCCAGTTCCGTATCGATCACGCCACCGAAGAGCGCCTCATCCGCGTGCTCAAGACCGTCCGCGACGCGTCTGGATGGGAAACGCGCCCGTCGCCGCAGGCGCGTCCAGTCTCGACTGGCGATTCGCCGGTGCGAGGCCGCGGCGTCTCGGCCATGCTCCGTGCGGCCACTTACTGGGCGTGTGTTTGTGACATCGCCGTCACTCCCAGCACGGGAGCAATCGTGGTGGAGAAGTACACCATCGCCGTCGACCCCGGGATCGTCGTGAATCCGATGCAGATGAAGCGCCAGGTGGAAGGCGGAGCGGTGATGGGCATCTGCCACGCACTGCTGGAAGAGGCCACCTTTGACGAAAGCGGAATCACGAATCGTGACTGGCGAACGTATCCGATCCTCAAGATGGCGGATATTCCCGAGATCAAAGTCGTGCTGCTCCATCGGCCGGAAGTTGGCAGCTATGGCGGCGGGTCGGAGGCGGCCAATGCCCTCGCCGCGCCCGCGATTGCCGCAGCGCTCTTCGATGCCACCGGGAAGATCATGCGGCGCCTTCCGCTCAAGCCCGCTTACGTGCAAGCGGCTCTCAAAGCCTGAGGACGATCGCCTCCCTGTGCAAACTCCAACTGTCCCGGCCTATCGGCAGGTACGCAAAAGTGCGGTCCTGGCGCTCGCGTTCCTCGCTGTTCTCGTAATCCCAGGCAGGACGTCATGGGCCCAAACCCAAGCCGAAGCAAAGAACATGAACCTCGTCGGCTCAAGCGATTTGCAGGGCCGCAGCGCCTATCAGCCTACAATCGAGAAACAAGGCGACCGGTACATCGCCTACATCGGCCACCACGGAGGAAAAGCCCTGAATCCCCTGTCGGGACGCGAGGAACCGAACGGAACCTCAATCCTCGATGTTACCGATCCAGCCCAACCCAAATATCTCGCGCACATTCCCGGCGAGGCCGCCGATCCCCACGCCACGGGAGAATCCGGTGGGGCGCAGATGGCGCGCGTGTGCACCGGCCTGCCCCACGCGGACGCGAGCAAATTCTATCTGCTGCGCAGCTTTGGCGACTCCGCACATGAAATTTGGGACGTGACCGACCCATCCAAGCCCAGCCGCATCACCGTGATCGTTGGCCACCTTCACGACACGCACAAGAACTGGTGGGAATGCGATACCGGCATTGCGTATCTCGTTTCCGGACTGCCCGGCTGGCGCACCCGGCGCATGATGCAGATTTATGACTTGAGCGATCCCGTGCATCCCGTGTTCATCCGGAATTTCGGCCTGCCCGGGCAGCAGCCGGGAGCGACCGGGCCGGTCCCCAGCGACATGCACGGCGCCATCTCCACCGGGCCGAAGGGCAACCGGCTGTACGTGGCCTATGGAACCACCAAAAATGGCGTGCTGCAGATTCTCGACCGCAAGAAGCTTTTGACCGGCCCCAAAGAGCCCACCGACGCGAACCTGAGGTATCCGCAAATCGCGCGCGTCAATCTTCCGCCGGACGTGGGAGCGCACACGTCGTTTCCGATCCTGGGCGTCACGCTTCCCGAGTTCGCGAATCACAAAACGGGGAATGTGCGCGACTTTGTCGCGGTGGTGGGCGAGGCGCTCGACAACGAATGCCAGCAGCCCCGTCAGATGGTGCGGTTTTTCGACATCACCACCGAAACGATCCCCGTGGGCGTTTCCACCTGGACCGTCCCGGAGACGAGCGAGAATTTCTGCGCCCACGGCGGACGCTTTGGCACGCACTCCTCGAACGAAAATATGACTCCCATCTACTACAAGCGCGTGCTCTTCCTGGCGCACTTCAATGCCGGCGTGCGCGCCCTTGATGTGCGCGACCCATTCCATCCCACCGAAATCGCGTACTACATTCCCGCAGTCACCGATAAAACCGACAAGCGCTGCGTCGGAACCGGCGCGGACCAGCATTGCAAGGTCGCAATCCAAACCAACAACGTGGATGTGGACGACCGCGGCTACATCTACGGCGTCGACCGCGCGAACACCGGCATGGTCATCCTCGAGCTTTCCGGCGAAGCAAGATCCGTCGCGAATCTCCCTTAGAAACCGAGTGAGGCGGCTCCGGCCGTCCGGTGACATCTAATGATGGAGTCGCTCGCGTCGATGCATCGATATTTCATCCATTGCCACCTATGCGTCCATCTGTCTCCGCTTAAGGTTTCGTCCCAGCTGTCTCCGTCGGGCTAGGCAAGGTCTCCGCAGATATAGTCGCTGCATCCTCTGGCAGAAGGAGTCTCTCCCCCACTAGCCGGTCGGCTGCTCGTTTTCGTTTGGCGGTAAAGTCCTCTCGACTCGGATAGCGCTCTTCCAACGAGAGCCGGGAGTCATGATTCGCGAGGCGCTCCTTCCGAGTGCCCGCAAACGGAATGTAACTTCCGTAGAGAGCGCACAGGTCGCCCTCCGCAAAGCCTTCTGCGCGGGTGTTACGCCCGGAGTAAGTGCCGGTGGGAACGGCGATCTCCGGAGGCTCAATGCCTCCTATCGGATTGCCGTCGGCGTTGGTGCGTTCGACGAAGATGGGATACTCAGGCCCGGAGGCAGTGGGGGGCTGGTGGCTGTAGTCGAGGGGCCAAATTCGGTTGATATTCGGGCTGAAGGGAACGCCGGGTATATCGGGCCACAGCTTGGCGGCCTGAGCCATTGTGACCAGGGTGCCGTCCTTCAAGTTCGGGTAGCGGCTGGGAGGAGGCTCGACACCCTCGGTAACCCATTGGTCGAGAGCCAGAAACAGCGCCCGGGCGTAGTATCGGTAACGCAGTTGGTTTTTGAGTTCCTTGCAGACGCCGCGTTCCGGCGTTCCCAAAGTTGACCCGACAATGTCGTTGGACTCATGCGGAACGCCCGGTATATAAACGCGGATGTTGTCCGGGATGGGGACCGGTTTCCCGCTCGGACTGGTGACGACAAGCGACGCGCGACCCTGCCACATTTCCGTATCGGTATCGAGGTGGAATATCTTCGGGCACGAATGCGACTTCGTGCATTTCGCGAGTATTCCGTCGGTCTTGCCGCTGGAGGGATCCGTGGTTGTCGCGTAGGTGAAAGGAAAGTCGGCGCCCTGAAACAGATGGTCCTCGTGCTGCCGCGTAAACCGCCCGGGTTGCGCAAATTCGGCGTTGGTAAATGTCTTGCGCGAGCCGGAAACGAGGGCGAACATACCGTCAAACACGGTGCGGCCCGAGTCATCAATATTGAAATCCTGATACACCATGTCCTTTAACAACCGCCCGCTTTGCGAAACGCCGAGGCCAAGCACCGCTTTGTATGGGGTCGCTGGATGCACGGGATTCGGCTGTCCGGCAGAGTCCGTCTCCGCATAGCGGAGGAACAACACGAAATCGCGAATGGAGGCGAAGGCGATGCCTTCCACCACGGCGCCCGTCGCGGGGTAAATGAACTCGTAAAGGGCCTCGGTATCCATCCCGGGAGGAGCCGTAATGCGCAAGTGCCGTGCATCGGCGTAGCTCCAGCTTGAAGCAGCCACGGGTTTACGCGGATCGGCCTCCCGCTCACGGACGGTCAGAGTTGCCGCGGAAGGATCCGTGTTGGCCGCAGGATATGTGAGGGCCACCGTGAACACGGGAGTCGGAGGAACGGTGGTAAGTTCCTCCCTCGTTATAGCGGTAATCGGTTTTCCGTCGCGCATGGCGATGGGGAACTTGGCCTTCAAGAGTCCCGGCTTGGAAGTCTCCGCGGAATCCTCGGCTTCCCAGGCGCTCCAAGCCACGGTGTAACCGCGTTTCATCAGGAGCGCTGTGGCCGGATCGGTAACCGCGGCGGGCGGTGTGGAGTGATTTTCGCTGAGATTCATGTCCGAAAGCGCCTTCTCATGGCCGCGATTCAGCACGTCATAAACAAGCCGCCCGTTGCCCTTGTTGATGTCGACCGGCTTTAGAATGGTGATATCCATGCTGTATTCCACATGGCCACGAGCATTCACAGGAGCGTACTGGAGATTGACGATTCCCGCGTTCATGGCCGCCTTCGGATCGAGCTCGCCGTACGCGGTTCCCGTGAGGAACTCATAGGGGCCGGTGCTTCCAAACGACGCGCCGCCAAAAGCCGCCTGGCGCTTGGCAATCACGATTTTCGTGATACCAACGCCGCCGGCAGGCTTCCCTTGGCCGCTCGCGCACGGGAGCGCCAGGATCCAGCCAATGCAAAAAAGCAAGAATGTCCTATTCATGCCACACGCTCCCAGATCTGTTTTTAGTGAAGCCTTCCAGCGGATCGACAAGCCGTTACTAAATCTTTACAGTATCGCGACCTCTACCCTTGGCCGTCTTCTGTCCATTAGGTGCCGCCGATTATATCGCGTTGTCCAGAACTGTGGAGCCATAGTCATTTCCGCAGCGGTGCGTTCTGTGGCTGAGCGCAGTCGATTCGAGCTCTTGGCCCCCTTACGGGGCATCATTAACTCTATGCAGAGAATTTTCACGGAATGTCGAGATTTGATCTCTCCAAAAGAACCAGAGAATCAAGAGGGTTACGCAGGTACGCGAGGGATCGGCCGAAGAACAACATCGCCGATTCTTTGTGGCGGTGGACGCAGTTGGCCGTTGTGCGCGAGGGCAGTGTGGCAGCCGGGGATAGGATTCTCCCCATCAGTCAAGACTCAAACGCGATTACTGTCTCCGAGATTACTCGCCTGTATGTCGCTAAAAAATACAACCAAGACGATCTTGCTTCGTTACGGCGTGCGACCAGTGTGGCGGCACTCCCTGACAGTTGGAAGGAGCACTTTCGGGAGCGACTGCAACGGATGAAGGCCTGAGATGCGCACGCGGAAAAGAGCCCAGCGCGGGGGCAAAGACGGCATCGGACTCGGAAGCAACGTTAGTAGAAGTCTGAGGTACAGAGAACGCTTGCGAAAGCGATATCGCCCGGAACGTGTACGAATTCTGTTTGTGGGCGAAGCACCCCCTGCTTCTGGCCTGTTCTTTTATCAGGCAAATTCAGGACTTTACCGTGCCATTAGGGATACTTTCTTGGCTGCATTTCCATCTTTAGGAAAAGACGAGTTCCTTGAATCTTTCAGAGAACTCGGTTGTTACCTCGTCGATCTCTGTGAGAAGTCCGTCGACAAGATGGATAAACAGTCGCGCCAGCGTATCTGCGAGGCGGGCGAAGACCGCTTAGCTCGCAGACTGCGGCAACTTCGTCCGAAGATTATCGTTACAGTTGTTCGGTCTATCGAGAGCAGTGTGAGACGAGCCGAGGTACGTGCGAAATGGTCGGGTGTGCAAGTCGCGCTTCCATATCCTGCACGATGGCATCACTACCGCACAGTCTTCCGTGAGAAGCTAACACCGGTGCTTCACGGTAGCCTCGCCACCAGGATAAAACATCTTAAGATCAGGAGAACCTATGTCGTCCCGTCCGCCTTTACCTCCGTTCAATCGTGAGACAGCAGCTCAGAAAGTCCGCTTGGCTGAGGACGCTTGGAATTCACGCGATCCCGAGAAAGTCTCGTTGGCTTACACGCCTGACTCCCGCTGGCGAAACCGCTCTGAGTTCATAAATGGGAGAGAGGAGATTGTCGCTTTTCTCAAACGTAAGTGGGTAAAGGAATTGGAGTATAGGCTGATTAAGGAACTATGGGCGTTCGATGCCGACCGAATCGCGGTACGTTTTGCGTACGAATGGCACGACGATTCTGGAAATTGGTTTCGGTCCTATGGCAATGAAAATTGGGAATTCAACACAGACGGTTTCATGAGGTTACGTTTGGCAAGCATAAACGATTTGCCGATCACTCAATCAGAGCGCAAGTATCATTGGCCGCTTGGCCGCCGCCCAGATTCCCATCCCGGGTTAACTGATCTTGGTTTGTGACGCGGGCGCAGAGACGAGACATCCCGGAGAGGAAGATCTCGTGACTGCGGATGGCTTGATTTGAACCAACGATGTACGAAGTCGGAAACGCGCCCGCTCACGAGCCGGCGAATTCCGCCCTGAGACGAGACGTGCCAGCTCGCCGTAAAAAATCCTAAGAATGGAATTGTTCCTTCCACATGTCATGGAGTAATCTGACGCGTCGCTTCCGATCTGAAAAGATCAACTAGGTGTCGTCAGTTACCTTGACGGATCGGCGACTCCCCCGGGTGAAATGGATCACCTGCAAAGAGCTACCGCGGCACTCAATAGGCTGCTCCTTCAAGACTGCCCAAAGACTTTTAGCAGTGTGTGGATTCTCAAACGTGCTCCCGGGTGTTACAACTTCATCCGCAAACACATTCGCTCCGAAGTCGGCGGTATCGACTGGGACGCAATAACGTACGCTCTTGAGCCAAAGTATCAACGACTCTGGACGCCGCGACGAAAGAGAAGCTCCAAACCGTACAGAGACAGGGAAGAAATTAGCCGAATCCTGGATAAATATCGCAGCAAGCTTTATGTTTTTGTCGCTCCAGCCGACACCCTGGATTTGCAAATAAGAGACAAGGTCGCTGTTGCGAGATTCGCGAGCACCTTGAACGATGTATCCGTCGATATCGATATACCGGTTCATTTTTCAGGTACGTTTTCCGGACTCTCGAGTATGCCGGGAGAGGCATTCGCCCATTTTATGATTGCTCGTTGGATGATCCGATCACTCCCGATGCACGAGAGCGCAAGATAGACAACGTGATTCATGATCCCGAAACCAGCGAGATAGTCTTCTACAAATCAAGAAGACTATGGTCTTTCGATTCGGAATCTCAGCTTGATGCTGCTGAGCCTACCAAATCCCTGGGCAACGCCTCGAGCCTTTGAAAACTCGTAAGACACTGAAGGACGCGTCTTGCTTTTTGCCCTCTGCTGCATTTTCGGCAAAATGACGAGAGCCCAGAAGCACGCGACAAAAAGTGGTTCGGAGATCCATCTGGAGGCGGTTTCAGCGCCATGCGGTTGGCATGGCAAAGCAAAGGAGGCTGTAGTATAAAAGCAGGTCTCGTTTGGAACAGCATTTCGAAGATGCAAACTACCCGCGCCGCATCGCCTAAGTTGGGAGAGCTGTCGGCCTACGCCGTCGCGGTAGCGCTCACATCGATCGCGCTGTTCCTATCGCTTACCCTGCAGGAACCGTTCGGGAATCCCTTCTGGTTGTTCTTTTCGGTTGCGGTGATCGTCAGCACCTGGCTTGGAGGAAGGGGGCCCGGCTGGGTCGCCGTGCTGTACAGCTCCGTGGCCGCTCTATACTTCTTCATCCCGCCAGCGCATTCCTTCACTGTAAAGCCGCGCGATATCCCTTTTTTCTTAACCTTTGTAGCTTGCCAGATAATCGCAAACTGGTTGATCTCCTGGAGGCGCCAAATAGAGGATTCTTTAAGGCAAGCTCGCGATGAACTCGAAGTAAGAGTCGAAGAGCGCACCGCCGAACTCAGGAACGCAAATGAGGCGTTGCTCAATCAGATGGAAGAGCAGAAGCGCACGGAAGCGGCTCTTCAGGTGACACGGGCGGAGCTCGCTCGCGTGGTCCGAATAACCACGATCGGCGAGCTGACAGCGTCGATTGCTCACGAGGTGAACCAGCCGCTCGCGGCGGTCGTAGCGAATGCGGACGCCTGTGTCGCGTGGCTGTCCCGCGAGAATCCGGAACTTGGCGAAGCGCGGGCGGCAGCTGAGCGCGCCACTCAGGGCGCGACACGAGCATCCGAGGTTATTGTCCGGATTCGTTCCCTTATTAACAAAGCGACGCCGGAGAAATCGCGGGTTCAGATCAACGAAATTATCCAGGAAACCGCCGCTTTGGCGAACGGTCCAGCGTCAAGAAACGATGTCTTGATGACGTTTGACCTCGCGCCAGACTTGCCGGCCGTGTCCGGCGACGGAATTCAGTTGCAGCAGGTTATTCTGAATCTGTTGATGAACGGGATTGAAGCCATGGCGAACGTTGTAGAAAGGCCGCGACTGTTGCTCATTCGTTCCCGGGTTAAGGACGACCGTCAAATACTCGTTTCGGTGCAGGACTCCGGCGTCGGAGTGAGGGCAGATGTGATGCCGCGCCTCTTCGAGCCGTTCTTCACGACTCGGTCCAAGGGCATCGGAATGGGCCTGCCCATCAGCCGTTCGATCATCGAAGCGCACGGCGGCAAGTTATGGGCTGAATCTAATGGTGAGCAGGGCTCTATCTTCCAGTTCACCTTGCCGGGTGGGGGCGGCTCAATGGCATGAAGGAGCCGGACCCGATTGTATTCGTAATTGATGATGACCGGCTGATTCGCGACGGATTACAAAGCCTCATCAGGTCGGTTGGTCTGCGCGTGGAGACGTTCGCTTCGGCGCAGGAGTTCCTCGTTGCGAAGCGCCCGGATGCTCCGTCATGCCTCATCCTCGACGTCAGAATGCCGGGGCTGAGCGGTCTGGATCTTCAACTCAAGTTGACTGAAGCGGACATTCGCATTCCCATCATTTTTATTACCGGGCACGGAGACATCCCGATGTCGGTGCGCGCTATGAAAGAAGGGGCGCACGAGTTCCTCACAAAACCGGTTCGCGGCCAGGACCTGCTGGACGCGGCCCAGAAGGCAATTGCCAGCGATCGCGCACTTCGGAAAGATCGCGCGGAGTTGATGGAACTCCAGAAGCGATTCGATTCGCTCACGCCCCGCGAGAAAGAAGTGCTCGAACTGGTGGTGGCCGGGCTTCTGAACAAGCAGATTGCCGATGAATTGGGAATGAGCGAGCTGACGGTCAAGACGCATCGAGCACACGTCATGGAGAAAACGCAGGCCGAATCCCTCGCCCATCTGGTTCGCATGTCTGAAAAGCTTAAAACCGCCGCCCTGCAAAAGTAACGACGGGTCTCCTCCTAAAGCAGGATAGCCTTCGATTCCCCGGCTTGTTAGTCTCCTCCTCGTTGAAGAGTTTCCATTGAACTGCGGACCGGGTGAACGAAGTGACCGATACTCACACCAAAACCAACATCATCGCAATCGTGGACGATGATGCCCCTCTGCGCGAGGCGCTGAGCAGCGTCATGAAGGCGGGGGGGTTTTTGACCAGTACGTTTGGTTCCGCCGAGGAATTCCTCGATTCCGGTAATCAGAACGACACGGCGTGCCTGATCCTCGACGTGCGCTTGCCGGGAATAAGCGGCATCGAGCTGCAGCGGCGTTTGCAGGATGCCAAAAGCCGGATACCGGTTATTTTCGTGACGGCCCATGGGGATGCATCTCTCCGGGATTTGTTGATCAAGGCCGGAGCGGCCGGTTTCCTGAACAAGCCCGTACGGAGCGACGCCTTGCTCAAGGAGATTCACGCAGCCTTGGAAAGAGCGAACGGATAAGCAAGCTCGATGGATCTTGGAAGGAGGGAAGAAATGGTCTCGACGTATACGTTTGGCAACACAGATGAAACTGGCGCGACATACCACAGCGGAGAACTGGCGCGCGAGCGTTCGGCGGCCGCGTCGGATGCCATCGTGGGAGACAGTTCCGCGTTGCAATCGGTGATGCAGGAAGTGAATCTGGTGGCGCCGACCGATGCCACCGTTCTCATTCTCGGTGAGACCGGGACGGGAAAAGAATTGATTGCCCGCGCCATACATGAACGGTCGAATCGTTCAACCCGTCCTTTTATACGCGTGAATTGCGCGGCTATTCCGCCGTCGCTGATCGCATCCGAGTTGTTCGGGCATGAGAGAGGCGCCTTCACCGGTGCGTTGCAGCGCCGCCTGGGCCGATTTGAATCGGCCAACGGGGGGACGATCTTCCTGGACGAGGTCGGTGAGCTTCCTCTGGAAACGCAGGTTACTCTCCTGCGCGTGCTACAAGAGCGGGAATTCGAGCGCGTAGGCAGCAGCCAGCCGATCTCCGTGGATGTCCGCATCATCGCCGCGACGAATCGCGACCTGCAGGCCGCCGTGAGGGAGGGCACATTTCGACAGGACATGTTTTACCGGCTGAGCGTTTTCCCCATCCATGTACCTTCGCTCCGGGAGCGGCTGGATGACATTCCGCTGCTTGTCGAACATCTCGTCGAGCGTTATGCCAAAAAGACCGGCAAGACATTCAGCGCCATTAGAATGGGCACCATTGAAATTCTCCAATCGTACGATTGGCCGGGAAACGTGCGGGAGCTGCAGAACGTAATTGAGCGGGCTGTCATACTGTGCGACGGCGAGACGTTCTCAGTCGATGAGACCTGGCTCAAGCGAGAGGCCCGCGCGCGCGAAGCCGTGTCGGTTCCTCTGGTGGTCGTGCTCACCGACCGCGAGAAGGAAATGATCGAGGCCGCGTTGGCGGCGAGTCAGGGGCGGATATCTGGTCCCTCGGGCGCGGCAGCAAAACTCGGAATCCCGCGGCAGACTCTTGATTCTAAAATCGCCGGCCTGGGAATTGACAAGCGCCGGTTCAAAGTTCAATCCGCAAGCTGAGACAACGTCCGGCCGCAACTCGCACCCTCTGCCGTCTGCTGTCCTCTCCTGTCGTGTTCCCTCCTTCTCTGTTCTTTTTGTTATTCAGGTCAAGCATCTCATCGATCGCAAGAATTCGAACGTGTTGCGTATTTCTGATCGTTCGTCATTTCCGAAAAGTTCAGCGGCCTTCTCTGACGTAAGTCCCCCTGCTTCAGCGTTTCGCATTGGTCTCATGTTTGCAATATGTGTAGACGCCGGCAGACAGCCGAGAACAAATTTGACGAGGAGATTCCAATGCGAAATTACAAGCGGATGTACACAGCGTGGATTATGGTTGCGGTTATCCTGATGGGATTGCTTCCCACGCAGGCGGCCAAAAAATCGACCGCATCGACAACCACCCCAGCGCGTATGACGGTCACGCTGCAGGTGCTGGGCGACAACAAACGCACTCCAGAAGTCAGCCCCGACGACGTAGTCGTGCGGCAGGGCAAAGAGCGCTTGCAGGTGACTCGATGGAAGCCAGCACGAGAGGCCTACGCCGGGCTCGATCTATTTATCTTGATCGACGACGCTTCCGACACGAGCCTGGGCACACAACTCAACGAGCTGCGTGCATTCATCAACGCGCAGCCGCCGGCCACTTCCGTGGGAATCGGTTACATGCGGAATGGCACGGTTCAAATCGCCCAGAATTTCACAACCGACCACGACAAGGCGGC
>JBEKTG010000132.1:0-8225 GCA_049516275.1 Candidatus Acidiferrales bacterium | reverse complement strand
TTTCAATTCCGTTGCCATAATTTTCCCCCGGAGATTCAGCCGCGAAAGATCAGGGCACAGTGTAGGGTTGCGTGTGGCCCGCGTCAAACGAGCACCGGACGGCAAACGCCTGACTAACGCGGTGACCGAAACTGACCCACTACCAGATTATGAGACGGCTGCCTTGTAGGTCGCGGCTTGAGCCGCGACAAAAAGCCCGGCGCGACAGCGCCTTCCACTCGCGGCGAAGTTCCCGCGAGCCTTCCTCCTCCACCTCCTTTGCATCCTCAACCTCCTCTGCCTCCACGTTGAAACATCGCTACCTTGTCTGGAGCAAATGGATCTTTCCACAGGGTGCGTGCAAGAATCGGCTCTTAGCCGTTGACAAGTTTTTCCCGTGCGCTAAACTACCGCCCTTCCAGTACAAGGATCAATCGCGTGGCTTCTCCAAAAATGAATATGGTTATTGCGCAGACAAATTTTCCTGGATTGAAACTTCGCGGACGCGGGAAGGTTCGCGACATCTATGAGGTGGGCGACGACCGGCTGCTGATCGTGGCCACCGACCGGCTTTCGGCGTTCGATGTGGTGCTGCCCACGCCGATTCCGGATAAAGGGCGCGTGCTGACGCAGCTTTCGCTCTTCTGGTTTGAGAAGCTCGCCGACGTGGTGCCGCATCATGTGATTTCCGCGGACCATTTCGGCGGTGAGCTGGCGCCTTACGCCGATCTGCTCGAAGGGCGCGGAATGCTCGTGCGGCGGACCGAGCCGGCGCCGATCGAATGCGTGGTGCGTGGGTATATTTCCGGGTCGGGCTGGAAGGATTATCAGAAGACGGGCGGGATCTGCGGGATCGCGCTGCCGAAGGGTTTGCGCGAGTCCGACCGGCTGCCCGAGCCAATTTTTACGCCTTCGACCAAGGCCACGACCGGGCATGACGAAAACATTTCGTTTGACGAGACAGTGTCGCGCATCGGATTGCCACTGGCGGAAAAGCTTCGCGACACGAGCCTGACACTTTATCGGCGCGCGGTCGAACACGCGGCGGCGCGCGGCATCATCATTGCCGACACAAAATTCGAATTCGGGCTGCTGGGGAAAGAACTGATCTGGATCGACGAAGCGCTTACGCCCGATTCGTCGCGGTTCTGGCCCGCGGATGAATACGAGCCCGGCAAAGCCCAGCCTTCTTTCGACAAGCAGTACGTGCGGGATTATCTCGAGCGGATCGGGTGGAACAAGCTGCCTCCCGGGCCGGAGCTTCCCGCGGACGTTGTGACGGGCACGACGAACAAGTACCGAGAGTCCTACCAACGCATCACCGGCCACGCACTTAGCTAAACGCAGCGCCTTCCGCCACCCTGGGTTCCGGACGGCGTCGCGTTTTGCTGTTTATTTTTTCGGGTTTCGCGCGCTCGGGCCGCGCCTCTTCAAATTCCGGCTGTCGACAGCCTCGCCCGCGGAGCGTGCCAACGTGAAAGAGCAATTGGAAACGGTGATCGGGTTGATGGTCGACCGGGGAATTCTGCTGGAAGAGGCCGTGACGGACTTTGAGAAGAAATTTATCAAGCGAGCGCTGGAGCGGACCGCAGGCAATCAGTGCCGGGCCGCCAAGGTGCTCGGGATTCATCGCAACACGCTCAGCCGCAAGATCGGGGAATATAAGCTGAACTCCGTGGGGCGGCGGAAGGCCTGAGGTTTTTCGAGAATTTCCCCGGGCTGAAACACCTTTTTGCGGCGTCTTGCTCCCGCTAGGCTCTTCCCTCATCCACCCCCTCATCTAAGCCTTGGGTTCACCCCGGCCCCAAAGAAGACACCGAAACAACCGCCGGGTAAGCGAATACGCCACGGCAATTGACGCGGGCGTTGTTGTGGTCCCCCGTACCCGTTAGAATATCCGCAGCACAGCGTTTGGTCCTGAGGACGCACCCGCATGAGCTTGCCTCTCTCCGCGAATACGATTGTGGTGGCCAGCACCGAGCAGGTTTCCTGCGCGGTGGGAGAAGAGTCCGTGATCCTGGGGCTCCAGAACAGCATTTATTACGGAGTGAATCCGGTGGGCGCTTCGATCTGGAAGCTGCTGCAGCGGCAGAGAAGCGTGGCGGAACTCCGCGATGCCGTGCTGGAAGAATACGACGTCGAAAAAGAACGCTGCGAGCGGGACCTGCTCGACCTGCTGGAGAAAATGCAGGCGGAAGGTCTCATCGAGGTGGTGGGCTCGCGAGCGGAATAAGTGCGAGGCCCCCGCTTTGGCGGAATCAAGGCGCCCGCGTGAGAACGATGAGAGATTTGCGGCGATATTTACGGCTTACTTCCTTTGAGCGGCGAATCGTCGTTCAAAGTTTTGCCGGGCTGGTGTTGACGCGCGTCGGCTTGCGCGTGGTTGGGTTCGGCGCGTGGAAAAGAGTGGGAGCGGCGCTGGTGCGTGTTCGCAGGGACGGCGACCCCGGGAACACGGATTCAGTTTCGGCTGCTGTTGTGAGGATGCATGCCGCGGCGGAACGGCGCCTTTTTTTCAAACCGAGCTGTCTGGAGCATGCGCTGGTGCTGTGGTGGCTGCTCCGGCGGCAGGGTGTTGCAGCGGAACTGCGGGTTGGCGGGCGCAAGGAGCAGGGGCGTTTTGAGGCCCACGCGTGGGTGGAAGCCGGGGGCGCGCCTTTGGGTGACGCCGGCGAAACTCACCGGCAATTCGCTCGCTTCGATGGACCGGTACCTTTGATGGAGAGCCGGCTTCGTTGAGCGGCATCGTCGGAATCTTCCGGCGGCGTGGTGGTCGTGTAGAACCGGCGGTCCTTGAGTCTCTCACCAGATATCTTCAGTTTCGCGGACCGGACGCGCTCGAGGTGTGGTCGGATGGTGGGGCCGTCGGATTCGGCCACACGATGCTCCGCACGACTCGTGAGGCGAGCGCGGAGCATCAGCCGGCGAATCTCGGCGGGCGTCTCTGGATCACCGCGGATGCGCGGATCGATTGTCGCGCGGAATTGGTTGACGACCTCAGGCGCGCAGGACGGGGTGTAGGACTTGAAGCCTCCGATCCGGAACTGATTCTGCACGCCTACGACGCCTGGGGCGAGCAATGCGTGGTTCGGCTGCGGGGCGATTTCGCATTCGCACTTTGGGACGCGCCGCGAAAGAGGCTTTTCTGTGCCCGCGACCATTTCGGCATCAAGCCTTTTTTTTATGCGGCGAAAGACGATCTGTTTCTCTTCAGCAATACCCTCAACTGCCTGCGGATGTATCCGGGAATTTCCGATGAACTGAATGAAGCCGCCATCGGGGATTTTCTCTTGTTCGGATTGAATTGTGATCTCGCCACCACGACGTTTCGTGACATCCAACGGTTGCCGCCTGCCCATTTTCTGAGCGTGTCGGCTGACGAAGTGCGAACCGAGCGCTATTGGTCTCCGCCCGTCGACGGGCGAATTCGCTACCGCCGCGCGGAAGAATACGTGGAACACTTTGGCTCGATCCTGAAGTCCGCGGTGGCGGACCGCCTGCGTACGAATACCGTGGGGATTCTACTGAGCGGGGGACTCGATTCAGGGACGGTCGCCGCAACCGCGCAGGAACTGCTGAGTCCTGCTGCGGGCACTACGGAGTTGCATGCGTACACGGTGGTTCACGAATCGTTTGACGATCGCGAGGATTTTTATGCGCGGCAAACGGCGGAGCGGCTGAAGATTCCAATCAAAGTACTGCCAGCGCGCAAGTTGCAGCTATTTGGCGGCTGGGAAGATGGCACGACGGTTTCCTCGGAGCCGTCGGATAATCCTTTCCGCTCCGGGCATCTTGCGAATTTGCAATCGATTGGCGCGGACGGCCGCGTGGTGCTCTCGGGCGAGGGCGCAGACAATCTGATGGACTTCCAGATGTGGCCGTATGCGAAGGATTTATTTCGACGCGGCGATTGGGGCACGCTTGCAGCGGCGCTGAGCCGGTTTCTATGGGTGCGTAAGTTTCCGTGGCGAGGACTACGGACGCGGATCCGTAAGATTACCGGGCTGGACGCCGGAGATTCGTTGTACCCGCAATGGATTGCGCCCGATTTTGCTAAGCGGAATGGCTTGGCCGAGCGCTGGAAAAGGGCGCCGTTTCTGGGAGAGCCTGCGCATCCGTTGCTGCCCCGGGCGCACGCTTCATTGGCTCTTCCGGAGTGGGCGCATCTGTTTGAAAGCACGGATCCTGGAGAGACGCGCGTTCCGCTCGAGTTCCGGTATCCTTTTCTGGATCTGCGGGTTGTGAACTACCTCCTGGCGCTTCCTCCCTTTCCCTGGCTGTTCAAGAAGCGCCTGTTGCGCGACGCCATGACGGCAAAACTGCCGGAGAGCGTCGTCCGGAGAGCGAAGGCGCCACTTCCCGTGCATCCGTTGGCAGCAGTACTGAGACGCACCGAATCGGCGCGGTTGAACGAGCCGGTTCTCAGTAATGAAATGAAGCGGTTTGTAGCGCCGGAGAAAATTTTTCCGCTGCGGGACGTGAAAAATGCCGATGAGGCCTACGTAATCATACGGCCTCTCTGCCTGAACTTTTGGTTGCAGTCTGCCCTGCCACTCCGATATAACTTGGACGCGGAGGTCCGCGATGTCCAAACCTGTTGAAAAGGGTCCCAAGAAGCCGTATACCCCGCCGCAGATAACGGTATATGGGACTGTGCGCGACCTTACCAAGCAGGTGGGAACGCACGGAGGCCCGGACGGCGGGCATATTCTCGGCCATACGAAGACCCACGTTTAGGTGACACCGGACCCGGCATTTTGGGATGATTTGCAGTCTTCGATGTGAATGTCGCAAAATACGACGTGGCGGCCTTCCCTTATTCGCTTTTTGGTTTAACTCTCCGATCGAATCTTAAGCTTCCCCGACTGCCTATAGCTGAAGATCAAACTTCCGCTCCTGACTGTGAACTGAGCCTCGGTAGTTCTCCGGAAAGTGCGAAGAATCGCGCAGAGATTCTTAGTTATACGAGTGCTTTTGCAGATCGGTGCGGAGAGCCGGCGCTTCGGATATGGAGGATCGATGACGGGGCTTATCTGCGCATGGATTACAGCGATGGGCATCGGTTCTGGCTGGACCGCGGAGGCAGGCGCGTCTGGGGTATTTGGCCCGAGGGATCGTCGCTTGCAGAGGCGACTTCTTATCTGCTGGGGCCGGTGATGGGAGTTCTGCTGCGGCATCGCGGCGTTATCTGCCTCCATGCGAGTGCGGTCGCGATCAACGGACGGGCCACCGCTTTTGTGGGACCGCCGGGGGCGGGGAAATCCACGATGGCCGCGGCCCTGGCTCAGCGAGGGTGCGGGGTGCTGGCGGACGACATCGCGACCATCGAGGAGCGGGAGGGGGTGTTCTATGTGCATCCGGGGTACCCGGGAGTGTGTCTGTGGCCCAGTTCGATCGGGCTTTTATATGGAGAAAACGGTCCTGCGGCGGCACCGATTGCGAACGGGGACAAGAGTTGCCTGACGACGGAGGAGGGATTGCGATTCGAAGCGCGTCCTCTACCCCTCGACCGAATCTACATTCTTGGATATCGCGAGGCGGGCGAACGAACTGCAAGTGTGGACGCATCGGCGCAAGGTTTGTTTCTTGCGCTGGTGGCCAATACATACGCCAGCAACATTCTCGATGCAAAAATGCGCGCCAGCGAGTTCGCCGTTCTGGGAAGAATGGCCTCGGCGGTAGGGCTTTGCGCCGCCGATGGCGAGCGAGGAGCGGACCACTTGAAAGAGTACTGCGACCGGATCCTGCACGGCCGAGTACTAAAGTGAAAACCCTACGTGTCGATCCTGATTAGAGCGTGGGGACCCCGTGTTTTTGTGGACACGTAACTGAGTCTTGGACGATTCTGCAATTTTAAATCGTGCTACGATTCGATTTCATTGGGGATCAGCGATTTTCCGCCGGACGCAGGGAGGCGGAAGGGACGATCTTCCCCTAGGCGCTCAACACAACCCGGCAGGTTCCAATGCGTGGATGCCGGTTCAAATTTCCAGGCAAGCGGAAAAATTAAGAGGAGTTTTGCGATGAAAATGAGGGTTTCGTCGTCCAAGACCTTGCACGCCTTTGTTCTGGTTGCCATTCCTGTTCTGGCATTCTTCTTGACGCTCCTGCGCAGCGACGCCGATCCGGCACGAAAAGCTCCTGCCGACACGAAGCCCGCAGCAAAAAATCTTTCCGCAAAAACGCCAGGCAGCGCACCGAGTGTCCTGGAATCCTACGCAAAATTGCCGCTGGCCTTCGAGCGGAACATGGGCCAAAGCGACGCCCACGTGAAGTACATGAGCCGCGGAAACGGCTACGAAGTTTTTCTGACGTCGAAGGAAGCGGTGCTGGCCCTCTGGCAACTGCCACGGCGGAACGGTTCTTCCGCACTGATCCGGCCCTCCGACAATCCCAAGGCCTCCGTTCTTCGGTTGCAGTTGGCGGGCGCGAATCCGTCGTCCGTTGTTGAAGGAATGTCCCAGCTCGATCGGAAGGTGAATTACTTTATAGGGAACGACCCCAAGAATTGGATTGGCGGGGTGCCCTCCTACGAGCGGGTCGAGTACAAGGGCATTTACCCGGGAGTCGATCTGGCTTTTTACGGCCGGGAGCGGCGCCTCGAATACGACTTTGTAGTTTCGCCGGGAGCCGACCTGAAGGCGATCGCCCTGCAACTGGTGGGCAGCCAAAAAACTCACGTCGATAGCCTGGGAAACCTGGTCGTGAGCATTCCGGCGGGTGAGGTGAGCTTCCAGAAGCCTGTGATCTATCAAACGGGAGCCAACGGCGAGCGGCAGGAAATTGCCGGAGGCTACCAGATCGGGAAGGATGGGCGGGTGGAATTCGCGGTGGCCGAGTATGACCATTCTCGAACGCTGGTGATCGATCCGGTGCTGGATTATTCGACGTATATTGGGGGAAGCTCTGCAGGCGACTCAGCGCAGAGCGTGGCGGTGGACGGATCGGGCAACGCTTTTGTTACCGGCCAAACCTTCGACGCTTCATTCCCCCTCACGGGGAGTCCGGCAACAACCGTCGGCCTGGGAACGCCTGATGCGGGAATTGCGACCAACGGCGGGGCGTTCGTCTCCGAAATCGATCCGACCGGCACCAAGGAGCTGTATTTCAGCTACTTGAGTGGCGACGGAGGGGAAGTCGCATATTCGGTGGCAGTAGATCCCGCGGCGAACACGACCTGCATGAATGGCGCCAGTTCCGGGTACTGCGTCTACATTACGGGACAGACATTCTCAGACAATTTCCCGGCTGCATCGGTAGTGACGCCTTACAACGCAACCGCACCTACAGGCGGAGCCCCTACCGTTGGAAACGCTTTTATCTCCAAGCTCAATCCTTACGTAACCGGATCGACGTCGCTGTTGTACTCCAGCTACCTGGCGAGCACGAATTTCTCAGATGTGGGCCATGGCATCGCAGTCGACTCCAGCCAGGATGCTTACATCACCGGATTCGCGGCTTCCACGCCGGGCGCGGTACCCAACTTTCCGATATTGAACGGCGCCCAGCCGACTCTCCCCAACGCAGCCGGCAATGCCTTTCTTACGGTGCTCAATACCACCGCGTCTTCCGGCGCACTTCTCTATTCGACCTACCTCGGGGGCAATGACGCGCAGGCGAACCCGGTGAGTCCCGGAGGGGACATTGGGTGGGCGGTGGCGGTAGACGCAAGCAAGATTGCCTATATCGTGGGAACGACGGGATCGACCAATTTCCCCAACATGGGCTCCACGGGGACCTTTCCCAATATCAAGGGCTGGCTCACGGCCGCTCCGAATGCCAATGCTACAGCCTTTGTCGCCGCAATCAAAACCACCGTGAGCGGGGTGAACTCGCTGGTATATGCGACGTACGTGGGCGGCACGAACTCGGAACTCGGGAATGCGATCGCGCTGGCCGGAAGCGGCGTGGTGTACATAACGGGCCAGACGACTTCGACCACCGGTTTCCCTGTTACGCAACCAGGAACGTCCGGGCAGTTTCCGTCGGCCGCGAGCTCAGCCGGCGTTGCGTTCATCACTGCACTGAATACGACAGCGAACGGCGCTCCCACCTATTCCGCTCTGCTGGGGGGAAACAGCGCCGACCAGGGGAATGGCATCGCGATCGACACGCTGGGGGACGTGATCGTCGGCGGCCAGACGCAGTCATCCAATTTCCCGATTACCCCAGGGGCCTTCAAGACAGCACTGTCCGGCGCCGGGCAGGGCGATGCGTTCATCACCAAGGTGAGTCCACCGGTGAGC
>JBEKTG010000131.1:0-8245 GCA_049516275.1 Candidatus Acidiferrales bacterium | reverse complement strand
GGTTCCCTCTTTGGAATTGTCCCCTTTTGAGCTTTTGTAGTTTCTTGTCGTTGGCTTGGCCTGGAGCGCAGCCCTGCGCAGCCGAAGGGGGGCCGCCTAGGGCGGAGCGGAGGGCCAGGCCAACGACGGTCGCGCGGCCGCCTTTCTTCGAGCCTTCTGCTGCGCTGCGCGGCGGGCCGCCTCGCGCCACGGATGATTGTCCGGCGTCACCCACTTCCGTTTCGCCATGGCCAAGCCAATACAGCACCTGCCCGCCATACGCGCGGATTGAACACCACAAAACTCTCACGGTGGGCATGGAGCACCAGCTCGCGGCCTCCTCCGCTGCGCCTAACGCGCAGCCGTTGGGTCGACCCCTTGGCTAAAAAAAGCGTATATTGGTCGGCCCATGCGAATTTTTCTTTGGATCGTATCGGTGATTGCAGCAGCGGCTGCCGGTTCGGCGCTCGCCTTGCATCTGCGACCCTCGCCGCCGTTCGAGCCGGTTGCCGAGGTCTCGCAGATCATGAAAGCGACGGTCGGACCGTCCTCGGATGTCGTGTTCGGGGCCGTAGAGATCGATGTGGACAGCAAGGGCACGCACGAACGAAAGCCGGAGACGGATGCGCAGTGGGAACAGGTCCGCAACAGCGCCGTCACGCTGATGGAGAGCGGAAATCTGCTGATGATGCCGGGACGCGCGCGCGACGGAGGCCTGTGGATGGAGCAGTCCAGGGCGCTCATCGAAGCCGGAGCCATGGCCGCGAAAGCGGCTGAGGCAAAAAACGCCGGCGCGCTCCTGGACGCGGGCCATCTGATCAATCTTTCCTGCGATGGCTGCCACAACCGTTACATGAAATTGCCATAGTATTTCCGCACGAGAGCGGCGTGGGGCTTCACACCTCATTCTCTGTTGCAGCTCAACCGCGCTACTCTGTGGCTATGAGCATTGACTGGCTCCGCGGGTTCTGCCTTTCGCTGCCGCACACGACCGAACAGGTGCAATGGGAAGATGCCCTCGTTTTCAAGGTGGGAGGAAAAATGTATGCCGTCGCCAGTCTTGAACCCGGCGAGAACTGGCTCTCTTTGAAGTGCAGCGATGAGGAATTTGTCGAACTGGTGGAGCGGCCAGGAATTTTTCCAGCTCCGTACCTCGCCCGCGCGCATTGGATCGCGCTCGAATCGGAGGACACGCTTCCGCGGACCGAACTGCAGCAACTCCTCACCCGGGCGCATGCGCTTATCTTCGCCAAGCTTCCCAGGAAAACTCGAGCCGCGCTGGCACGAAAAACTGCGGCAAGTCCTGGACGCGGGCGAAACAAGGCAAGGTAGCGCCGCCGCGCCTCAAAAGCCGTAGAGCCGTGCCGGATTTTCTACCAAGGCGAGTTTGAGCTGCGCAGGCCCCGAAGTCCACGTGGCCAGTAAATTGAGATTGCGGCCATCGTCGATCTGATACAGCGGCGAGATTTCTGTAAGCGCGTGCCCGGGCGCCCTCTCAGGATGCGGCCAGCCGGTGCCCCACGTAATTCTCTCCGGATTCGCCGCGATGATGGCTTTGGCAAGCGGCACCACGTCCGGATAGTCTGGCGACTGCTTCGAGATGCGATAGGGCGCCGAGACATCCACGTAGGCTTTGCCGCCGCGTACGAGTTTCAGAAGAGTGTCAAAACCCGGCTGGCTGAGGCCGCGCTCCGGCTGCGCTCCCCCGAAGTGGTCAAATATGACGGGAACGGGAGAGGCCATCACTTGCTCCTGGATGGCCTCGATCTCCGACAAGTGCCCGTGAAATTCAACATGCCAGCCGTAGGCCTTCGCCCTTTCGACCGCGATTTTGAAACGGTGGCGCGCCGATTCCGCGTCCGCCTGGCCCTCGACCGCGGCGCTGATGATTCCGCAAACCCCGCTGCCGCGCATCTGCTCGAGTTCGGCAGCGGAAATGTCATCTCTTACTATGACCACGGCACGGGCCTGCCGTCCGATCCGCTTAACGGCGTCCAGAATGCAGGAATTATCGGTGCCGTAGAAGCTCGGTTGCACGAAGACCACGCGGTCAATGTGCAGGGCACGATAGACCGAGCGCAACTCCTCGAGCGAAGCGGGTTCAGGGGTGTAACCACGGTCGGCTGTAAACGGAAACCGCGCCGGATCTCCGATCACGCACACATGGGAGTCGCACGCTCCAGCAGGAACGCTGAAATTTACGGGCGTGCTCGGCTGAGCGGCGGTCGCAAAAGCGGTCTTGATTGGCCCGGCGAATGCGGCAACTCCGGCCACACCCGCTCCCTTGAGAATGTCTCGTCGCGATAGCATCGGTCCTCCGTGATGCGCGTTCGCCTGCGACCACATTTTGTTTCGTCGCGCTAACTGCCGGGAAAGATATACCGGCCCGCAACTCCGTGCAAGATACTTGTCTTCCTTCCCAGGGTTCGATAGAGTGCCGCGCTAGCACTCCTGTCCGTAGGGATACTGACATCGTTTCCTGAAACTGCAATCGGAGGAAAACAACATGAACGATAACTCCCAGCCGGATTTGTTCGCACCCATTTTGACCAGTGATGCGCTCATGGGACCCCTGCTTCTGGTGGCGCGCCTGCTGACCACCGGTACCTTCGTGTTTTATATCCTCAACGAGCTAACCAAAATCCATCCGCTCGGACCTTTACTCTACGTCGCCATTGCGGCACAGGTTCTCGGGATCGCCCTCGTGGCGCTCGGTTACAAGACAAGATTCGCGGCGATTCTCCTCGCCGTGTGTATTCTTGCAACGCTTCTATTTTTTCGCGGGGAGCTAGGATTCCACAATTTTCTTGTGACCATCGCCGAGAAGGTGCTCGCTATAACGGGCGGCTTCCTGTTCATGTTCGCATACGGGCCCGGGCCGCTATCCGTCGACCGGCTTCAAGGCCACGACAAGCCGGCAGGCATCGCCAACAACGGCGCCGTCATGGGTCCGCTGCTGCTTGGGGGTCGAATGCTGACGGTTTTTGTTTTCTTCTTTTTCGGCGTTTCTAAGATTTTGCACACGCCGGAAATAAAAGCTTACATGGTGAGGCATAACGCGCACGTGCCAACAGATCTCGTCTACCTGGCGATTGTGACGCAGATCGTCCCTCCCCTGCTCGTGTTGTTCGGCTACAAGACACGCTATGGCGCACTGGCTCTCGCCGGCTTCTGTATTATCGCGCCGTCGCTGTTCCATTCGGACTTCGGCAATCCCTCCGAGGTGGAGCACTTCTTCCTGGATTTCGCGATCACCGGAGGGCTCTTATTTATGTTCGCGCAGGGACCGGGTCCGCTTTCTGTGGATGCACGGCTAGGAAGCGCCCGAACTCCCTCGGCGAAGGAAGCTCTGTCCGTGAGCGCATAGGAGAGAAAGGCCTCACCTAGTTGTCGCCCGGGACCTGCCACCAGTCGAGGGCCTCGAACTGCGCGCGCTTGAGGGAACCGTTGGCGGCGTACCAACTGCGCCAAGCCGCGGCGTCTCCCGGAAGATTTTCGCCCGTAATTTCCCGCAAAGCCATAAAGCACCAGTTGCTCATCCGCGGATCGAGATGCGGAGACGAAACAAGGTCGATGAGCCGCGGCACCATGCGGAAGCGCTGCTTGCGCGAAAAAATGCCGCAATCGGAAATATTGCAGCCGGCGCGGTCGCGGACGGAAAAGGAAACATCGTGAATAAAGATATCGAACAGCTCGTCCAGGGCCTGATCCGTGCCCACGAACCGCAGCCCTTCGGTGGCCCACTGGCGCACGGCTGCATCGGAATTGTTGCGCGCATAGTCGAGAACGAATTGGTAGCTGCGCTCGGAGTCGATGCCGTCTCCGGCCAGAACCCCCAGGTAGTAGAGCGCAGCCCCGCGATAGGACGGATCCGAGCGCGCCTGGTCCATCAGGATAGCGGCGGCCTGCGGTGTTCTCGTCCAGCCGTCGGCGGCCAACTCCACATCGGCCTCCGCGCGGCGCACTCGGAGGTCGCTGGAGTAACGCGCGCGATCTTCCCATTGCCCGAGATTGCCGGTCCTCTGGAGATGTCCGGCCCAACTGGCGCTGCTTTGCGCTAACAGTTGCAGCGCCGCACGGTCCCCCGCGACGGAACGAGCCAGGAGCTCTTCGGCCTGCTGCTGAACCGGAAAAGCGCGAAGATTTTCCAGGCTGGCCTGCTTCATGCTTTCGGTGCGCACCGAGGGGGCCGCCGTTACGGCAGATTCGGCGCGGCGAGATCTCGCGTTGCGAAAAGCGGTGGTGCGCAGCATGATGAACCCGAGAAAAGCAACCCACCCGGCAAAGAATATTAGGCCGATGGCCTGCGGCCAATTTTTCGTGACGTTGCCCGCGGATCTGGCGCGAGATCCCGCAAAGGTAAAAACTCCTCTCGCCTCGGTTCCCGGCTGAGGCGGCGGCCCATAAAGCGAATTGCCGACTTCAACCTGCGTGTTCAGTGAGAGTCCAGCGCGCTTCTCGATCTGCGAGACAATCCACCGGGCTTCCTCCCGGCTTTCAATATCGTCGATCAGGGTGTGCGCCTTCCCGTCCTTCTTTCGGATGCGCAGCGAATACAGTGTGGAACCGCTGGAGCTAGCCTGCTGAATCGTGGTGACGGGCAGGATCGAGTCCACTTCGGAGACCTGCACCTGGTGAGTGGAGCCGATACCGAATACGGAGCGCCGCCAGGAAATCGTCCCGTTGCCCACCAACAGCCGTGTCGAGGAGAGAACCGTGTGGATAGTCGCCAAGCCCAGAAAAAAGCACAGCAATCCAACAATCGCGAAGGCAAATAGAGGAGGCCGCCGGTCCACGTGCAGCATCGCGGCAAAAAGAGCCCCACAGGCAGCCGTCAGGGCCAACACGAGCGCCGCGCGGCCGGCGTTGCGCCCAGCGCGGAAATAAAATTCCAGACCATCGGGCGACTCGCGGAGGATCACGCGATGTCGCGCCGGTTCGGCAACGTCGGGAGCGGCCTCGCTGCAGATGGTGGTTGTCGGCGAGAAGCGCTCGAATCGAACGCTGCTATCGGAATCCGCAGAGGCAAAAGAGGCCGCGCGCGGCTCCCCTTGCGATGTGCGATAGACCGGCAGTTCGAACTGGTCCGCGTAATCGACGCCCGGGACGTCCGCCTTCGCGCTCAACAACCAGTAGACCTGATCGTTCGGGTTGTCGCGGTCCGTCTGGAAAGCATCCGGGGGAAGGACGAAATCGACCGGAATGACTGTATCAAGCGGCCCCCGGCTCAGTGAGTTAGAAGGTATGTTTCTCGAATCCTCCCAGAGCGGCACCTGTTGAGTGGAGCGATTGTTGCCCGCGCCGGTCGAGACGCGCCGGAAACAGGATAGCTTGAGGTCGATACCATGGGGCGCATCGCCGCGAATCTGCACGTGAATGGCGCCGGCCACGTGGCCGCCGGGAGTGTACGGCAGCGAATTCATCTCGTAATACGACTTGCCAAAACGCTCCACGCGGATGGTGGCGCGGATCGCGCCGAAGAGGACGATCAAGCCAACCAGTTCAAAGGCGGCCGGAACCAGGTATTTAGGATCCTGCGTTTGCGAAAGCTGAGAATAAGCCCCCAGCGAAACCGGCAGCGACAGCATGTTGACGAGCACCGCCGCTACCCACCACCCGATGGCTCGGGATTTGTTTTGTGTCTCGACGCGACTCGCGGCCCAGTCTTTTCTCCACAGCCAGGGAGATCCGGGATTGGCCAGTGCCCTTTCCGCCTGCTCTTTCGACCGCGAGTAACCGAACAAGCCGCCAAAAATCAGGCCCGCGCCAATAATGGCAAATACTGAGCCGAACATGGCGCCGCCAATCCGGGCAGCGGCGGGCTGATTTGTCTGCTGCACTAACTTCGCTGCCAGCAGAAGGCCTGCGCCTAAAAACGGCAAGCCGAAGGCGATCAGAACAGCGGCGCCAAGCTTGGACGGGGAAGGCACAGACTATTTTCTCGCGTATTTGAGGGGAGCGGAGTTCTGCCGTCCGACGGACATCGGAAAAGTAACCGGTAGACGCCATGCGACGGAAATCACACGGCACCTATAGCTTCCCAGCGAAATCCAAAAAGTTCATTTGGCCGCTGGATTTGCGGGCGGTCTCTGGCGGCTTGCGGGCGGCACGATTCCACTGTCCCGCAGATACTCGACCATCTGGCCGTAGTGGTCCATCGAGTGAGCACAATCGAAAATCACGACAGCGGCGGGCGTCTTCAAAAAAGGCGTCGGCGGCCTCTTGATCGATGAGAAAGCGGTCTCGGCATCGATTGTGTCGATGGCTTTGTGTCCGAGGGCGAACGAATCGCGCAAATACTGCATGATCTGCGCCTTCGTCCGGATCGCATCCGGGCCGTTTTCACGCTCGAAATCCGAGTCTAGCGTTTCAGCCGGCCGGTCCAGGATCGCGCCGAAGAACCGATTGTTCAAACTGGCGACGTGCTTCACCTGCTGAGCGAACGTGCGCACGCCCTTGAACTCACCGTTGGTAGGCGCGAACGAGTACTTATCCTCCGGCATGGCATTCGCGGCATCGGTGATTTCGCGCTCTTCGGATGAAAGCTGCGCGTCCAGCACGGAAGTGATCGTTGCAGGCCCCGTCGATCCAAACGGAGGTCTCGCTGCGGGTGACTGCTGCGCCCGCGCCCCGTTGCCGCCCCACAAACACCCGGTACATAGCACCCCAATTCCAATCAGTTCGCGAATTCTCATGGCGTTCCCCTTTTCGTATGGCTGTCTTTGATCATCGTCCAGTGCAGCTGGTAACGAGGGTTGAACGAGCCGCCGCTACATCGCCCGCAGGAAGCAATCCGCCGCCGGTGTCTCGTGACCACGCGCCTGCAGCCCGGGCATTCCGCTATCCATTTCGATGACGGAGCGACAACCGACCGCTCGCAGCAGCGCGAGCCGCTGCAGCCCAGCTCACTCGCTTTGGCTCGCCACACCTTGTCATGCGCGTGATTCGGCCCAACCAGCGCGTGTGCAATTTCATGGAGGATCGTGTTCCTGACATCCGGCTCGGAATTCAACAGCGTGAATTTCCTGCTCAGCGCGATCGTGCGCGCGCGATATTTGCAGATACCGAACCGGCGCACCGCCCGGTCAAATTCAAAGTGCCAATGAGAAAGGCCGTGAGAGGACAGCAACCGGCGGGCAAGTGCTTCAGCGTCTTTGAGAATCATCGTATCTTTGCTTGGGCTCCCTCAGAAGCCGTAAAGCCGCGCCGCATTTTCCACCAGGATGAGTTTCAACTGGTCAGCGCCGGAAACCCATGTGGCCAGCGAATTGAGGCTCACGGCATCATCGATCTGTTCGAACGGCACCACTCCCGTCATCTGGCGCCCGGGTACCGTGGCCGCGTGCGGCCAATCGCTGCCCCAGGTGATTCGCTGCGGATTGGCCGCAATGAGAGCCTTGGGGATGGGCGCGGCGTCCTGATAGTCTGGCGCCTGGCTCGAAATATGGGACGGCGTCGACAGTTCCACATAGACTCTGCCGCTGCTGAGCAAGTCCAGAAGTATGCCGAAGCCCGGCTGATGGATGTCCCCGGCATTCTGAGCCCCGCCAAAAAGGGTGAGCTTAACAGCCACTTTTGAAGCCATCACTTGATCCCGGAAGGCTTCCATCTGCGGCAAACGCACGTAGGTTTCGATGTTCCAGGGGCGATCCCCAATTTGCGCCGCGGCGTCCTTGAATTCGCTCATCTTGTGGACTACAAGCCCGCGCATTCCCCCGCGATGCAGCCGGTCAAGTTCCTCGCTGGAAGTATCGGGAGCAAACGCGGCGACGCCGCGCGCGTTGCGGCCAAGCTGCTTGATCGCGTTCAGCGTACAGGTGTGATCCGTGCCGTAGACGGTGGGTTGCGAGATGACTACGCGATCGATGTGCAGCGCCCGGTGCAGCGCGCGCACATCCGCAATCGATGCAGTCTCCGGCGTGTAAGGGCGCGACGCAGCGTAAGGAAATTCTCCCGGGTCAAAAATATGCGTGTGGCAATCGCACGCGCCCGCGGGAACCTTAAAGCTTACGGCCGTGCGCGGCTCCGGGGCGCTCGCCAGAACAGTTCCAAATGGCCGAGCGAGCGCGGCGGCTCCGGCCGCGCCTATGGCTCCTGCCAGAATCTCCCGTCGTGAATACATAGCCCTCCCCAAAAAGACAGCCATACGAAATAGGTTGCCGATTAGTCTACTTTTGACGTCCAGCCTGTGCCGCCCACCTTCTCCATCGCCGCAACGGCCTCGGCCGGCACGATCTTCCAGTTTCCCGCCGCCTCGGCAGGAATC
>JBEKTG010000130.1:0-8258 GCA_049516275.1 Candidatus Acidiferrales bacterium | reverse complement strand
TTCGGGAATGCCCAGCAGCAGCTGGCTGGGCTGTTTGCGCTCGACCTGATTCCAGCCGATGTGCGGGGCCTTCACGTTTTGCGGCAGCATGCGGACCTGCCCGCTGAAGAAGCCGAGGCCGGGGTCGCCGGGGGCTTCGTCGCTCGATTCGTACATGGCTTGCAGGCCGAGGCAGATGCCCAGGATGGGGATCCCGGAGTCTTTCGCCATTTTTAGGGATGACGTGAGGTTGCGCTCGTGGAGTCCGGCGACAAAGGCGGAGAAGTGTCCTACGCCGGGGAGAACCACGGCTTTGGCTCCGGCGATTTGTTCGGGGCGGACGGCGCGCTCGGTCTCGGCGCCCAACTTCTGCAGAGCGCGCTCGACGGAAGGCAGATTGCCGGCACCGTAATCAACGATGGCTACTTTCATAGCAGCCCCTTTGTGGAGGGGAGGACGTTGCGGAGGCGCTTGTCGCGGGAGACGGCGAAGCGCAGGGCTTTGGCGAAGGCTTTGAAGATGGATTCGACCTGGTGGTGGGAGGAGTGGCCGTACATGAGCTTGAGGTGGACGTTGGCGGCGGCGGACTGCGCGAAGCCGCGGAAAAAGTCTTCGAGGAGCTCGGTCTGGAAGTCGCCTACTTTCGGGGCGGAGAATTTCCAGGTGCAGACGCAATAGGCGCGGCCGGAAAAGTCGAGGGCGGCGGCGGCGAGGCAATCGTCCATGGGCATCAGGAAATAGCCGGAGCGGAGGATGCCGCGCTTTGTGCCGAGGGCTTGTTTGACGGCTTCGCCCAGGGCTATGCCTACGTCTTCGACAGTGTGGTGCTGGTCGACGTCGAGGTCGCCCGTGGCTTTCAGTTCGAGGTCGAGGCCGCCGTGGCGGGCGATTTGTTCGAGCATGTGATCGAAGAATCGGACGCCCGTGGAGATTTTGGCGCGGCCCTTGCCGTCGAGGTTTAGGCTGAGGGCGATGTCGGTTTCCTTGGTGGTGCGCTGGAGCTTGGCTTTTCTCATGTGGTTGCTCTCAGGGGAGTGGGAGGTACGAAGCAACGGGACGGAAAAAGCAGAAGCAGATCCTTCACTGCGTTCAGGATGACAACGAAAAGAGAAGACAAAGGCGAAACAGCAGCGTATGCGGGACGATTTTGCCTGTTGCGGGGGACGAAGAGAGATCCCTCGTCGCTTCGCTCTGTCGGGATGACAACGAAAGACAAAAGCGCGCCGAGGACGGCGACGGCAGGGTGATTCGGCCGTGCGGATGACGACGGGAAGCAACGGAACGGAAAAAGCAGAAGCAGATCCTTCACTGCGTTCAGGATGACAACAAAAAAATAAGGATGACTACGCACACGCGAAAGAGTAGCGGTCATAGGATGGCCTCTAGTTCGCGGAGGAGGATGCGCGTTTGCGCTGGGGTGCCGGCGGTTATGCGGACGTAGCCTTGGCCGTGGAAGTCGCTGGAGCGGTCGCGTAGGAGGATGCCTTTGCGGTCGAGGGTGGCTACGATTTTTTTTGCGCGGTCGCCTAGATAGACCAGGAGGAAGTTGCCGCCGCTGGGGAAGTAGGGGACGGCGAGGCGTTTTAGGCCGCGTTCTAGCTGCTGGCGGCCGGCTTTTACTTCGCGCACTGTTCGCTTGATGAAGGCGCGGTCTTGCATGGCGGCTTCGGCGGCTGCTAGCGCGGCGGCATTTACCGGATAGGGGGATTGGGACTTGCGCATGGTGGCGGCCAGGTGGCGATTTACGAAAATGCAGCCTAGGCGCAGGCCGGCCAGGCCGGCGGTTTTTGAGAAGGTGCGGGTGACTATCAGGTTGGCGTGGCGGCGAATCCAGGGGATTACCGTTATGCCGGAGAATTCGAAATAGGCTTCGTCGATTACTACCATTGTGTTTTTGGCCGCGGTTAGTAGGCGGCGGAGTTCCGGTAGCGAGAGTAGATTGCCTGTGGGGCTGTTGGGATTGGGTAGGAAAAGCACACTAGGCGGCGTATTGCGCTGACTTGAGAAATCAACTTCTGACGGTTGCTTGAGTTGATTCTGCTTGGCGCGCACCCTTGAACTGCTTAAGGGTGCGGCACCCGGAAAACCTTCTTCTTGCGGCGACCTTGCGCTTGGCGAGACATTCTCGCCCTTCAATATTGCTTGGACTTCTTGCCACGGGAATTGGATTTCCTTGGTGTAGCGCGGGGCGGCTATCTGGGCGCCTGCTAGTTCGGAGTAGAAGCGGTACATGGCGTAGGTTGGCTCTACCAGCAGAACCGCGTCGTTGGGTTCTACGAAGGTGCTTACTATTACGTGTAGGGCTTCGTCGGTGCCGTTGGTTAGTAGGAGTTCGTCCGGGGTTACGCTGAAATACTTGGCCATTTGGCGGCGGACGGTTTCCTGCTCGGGGTAGGAGCAGATTTCGGCGCTCGTTAACCTTGCGAGGGCTTGGCGAACTTTTGGCGAGCAGCCTATGGGGTTCTCGTTGAAATCCAGGCGGAGTTTTTTTGTGCGGCCTTCGAGGGGCGGGTTGTAGGCGCGCATTTTCTCTACGGCGGCGCGGATGGGGACGGGCGGCTTCATTTGCGGGCCTCGGCTGTTGGCGCGTCCATATCGCGCGGATTTGTTTTGCGTGCTGCGGCGTTCCGCGCTCCGCCGCTTCGCGCTTCACCGTTTCGCACGCTACCGTTCCGCACTTGAACCGAGCGGGCGTGGGCGTCCAGGCCTTCGGCGCGGGCGAATTCGGCGGCTACCGGTGCCAGGCGCTGAAAGCCGGTCGGGGATACTTCCTGTACGCTGATGCACTTTACGAAGTCGGTTACGGACAGGCCGCCGCGCGTGCGGGCCACGCCTCCGGTGGGGAGTACGTGGTTGGTGCCGCTGGCGTAATCACCGAAGGTTTGCGCGCTCCAATCGCCGAGGAAAATGCTGCCGGCGGAGTCGATGCGATCTAGCAGCGCGCTGGAGTTGTCGGGCAGAGTTAGATGCTCTGGGGCGAAGCGGTTGACGAACCGGATGGCAGTGGCGAGATTGCGCGCGACCAGGACCACGCCGTTATTCGCCAGAGAGCGGCGGGCGAGATTCGTATCGGGCAATTCGTCCAGCTGGAGTTCGATTTCCGCAGCCACGGCTTGGCCCAGGCGCTGCGAGGTGGTGACGAAAATCGAGATGGCGTCGGGATCGTGTTCGGCCTGGGCGATGAGGTCGGCGGCGATGAATTGTGGATTGCCGCGATCGGCGAAGACGATGGCTTCGGTGGGGCCGGCGAGCATGTCGATGGCGCAATCGGCGCTGACGAGTCGCTTGGCGGCGGTGACGAAGCGATTGCCGGGGCCGAAGATTTTGTCCACGCGAGGGATCGATTTGGTGCCGTAGGCCAGCGCGGCTACGGCTTGCGCGCCACCTACGCGGGCTACCGAGCGCACGCCCAGTCGCTCAGCTGCGGCCAGCAGCGCGGCGCCCGGCTGCGGGCTTACTACTACGATCTGGCGCACGCCGGCTTCCTGCGCGGGGACTACCGTCATGAGCATGGTGGAGACTAGCGAGAAACGGCCGCCGGGAAGATAGCAGCCGATGGATTCGATGGCGCGGACGCGCTGGCCGGCACTCACACCGGGCTCGACTTCGATATTCCATTCCTGGGGCTTCTGCTTGCGCGCTACGGCGCGGATGTTGCGGGCGGCGTGATCGATGGCGGCCAGGAAATCCGCGGGAACTTTGCGCGCGGCTTGCTTGAGCTCGGCGGGGGGCACCCAGACGTTTTTCGCAGAGAGTGCTACGCGGTCAAACTTTTTTGTGTAGGCGAAGAGCGCGGCGTCGCCGCGACGGCGGACGTCCTCGACGATGCGCTGGGCGATGCGTTCGGCTTCGCGGCTGCTGTCGCGGCGCGAGGCGAGCACCTTTTCCTGCGCGGCCGGGGTTAGAGCTACAACGCGCATCCGCATGGGTCGGCGCATGGACTGGCGGGCCATTAGTAAACAACCTTGTTCAGCGGATATTCGACGATGCCTTCGGCGCGGGCGGCCTTGAGTTTGGGGATTAGCTGGCGGACCGTTTTCTCCTCGACGATGGTGTTGATGGCGACCCAGTTGGGATCGCTCAGCTGCGAGATGGTCGGGTTGCGCAGAGACGGGAGCGCGGCGAGGAGGTTGTCGAGGTCGGCGCGGCGCACGTTCAGGAGCAGGCCTACGCGGCTGTAGGCTTTGATGGCGCCGTCGAGGAGCATTGCGAGGCTGTCGATTTTTTCGCGCTTCCAGGGATCGCTCAGGGCGGCGCGATTGGCGATGAAACGCGTCGAGGATTCCAGCAGCGTGTCGACGATGCGGAGACGGTTAGCGCGGAGCGACGAGCCGGTCTCGGTGATTTCGACGATGGCGTCGGCGAGCTTGGGAACCTTCACTTCGGTTGCTCCCCACGAAAATTCGACGCGGGCCTTCACGCCGTTGCGCTCGAGATATTTCTGGGTGATGTGGACGACTTCGGTGGCGATGACTTTGCCTTCGAGGTCCTTCACGGAATTGATGGAGGAATTTTCGGCTACGGCGAGAACCCAGCGTACGCGGGCGAGGCTGGTCTTGGAGTAGACGAGTTCGGCAATCTCCTGCACGTCCGCGCCGGATTCGACGATCCAGTCATTTCCAGTTAGGCCGCAATCTAGGCCGCCGTGTTCGACGTAGCGGGCCATTTCCTGCGCGCGGACGAGCATGCATTCGATTTCGGGATCGTCGATGGCGGGGTAGTAGCTGCGCGAGTTGACGGAAATGCGCCAGCCGGCGCGGGCGAACAGTTCGACGGTGGAATCCTGGAGGCTTCCCTTGGGTACCCCGAGCTTGAGCGAGGGCATTACTTTTTTCCTTTGCCGTAGAGTTCTTCGGGAGTGAGGACGCGATCGGCGACCACCGTGGCTTCGCCGTTGGCGTCGAGGCGGCGGAAGAAGCAGCTGCGATAGCCTTCGTGGCAGACGGCGCCGCCATCGAGCTGGACTCGGACCAGGAGGGCGTCGACGTCGCAATCGGTGCGGAGCTCGCGGAGGATGAGCTTCTGGCCGCTGGTCTCGCCCTTGGTCCAGAGCTTCTTGCGCGAGCGGCTGAAGAAGGTGACGAAGCCGGTGGTGCGAGTGAGGTCGTAGGCTTCGCGGTTCATGAATCCGAGCATGAGGACTTCGCCGTTTTTGTCGTCCTGCACGATGGCGGGGATGAGGCCGCCTTCCTTGTCGAAATCGAGTTCCATGGAACTTTCGTCTCCCGGTGCGATTGGTTGCAAAAAAAAAGCCCGCTGAGCGCTTCCGCGCCAGCGGGCTGATGAGTGCGAGCTATGGTTCGCTAGCTAGCCACACCGCCGCGGGCACGGTTTCGTGTGGTGACGATGATGGTGCTGCTGTTGCGCCCGTGGCTTCATGACGAAGTAAAAAATACGGGAGGATGGGACTTTTGTCAAGCGAGGATTGGAGTGACTGCGCAAGGCTAGGCGGACCGCGACGCACAGACGAGACACAAGCGCCAATCGGGAGATTGGCGTTCCCGGGGGGAGCGACGCCCTGGCGCGCGGAAGCTTTGACCGACGGGAATTCGTCACAGCGAAAGAAGAAGCACGTCCCTCACCCATCCGCGCTTCGCGCGTATGAGCTCAGGATGACAATGAAAGGCAAAGGCTTAAAACAACGACGGGGAAACGCTCCGGGAAGTTGGGCCGGGTTGCGCTAGCGGAGGAGGTCTTCTAGCTGGACTTTGGCGTCGCGGTATTTGACGATTACGGGCGTGTAGAGAGAGAGGTTCCATTCTTTGCCGCGGCCTTGGGAGATGGCGCGGGAGCCGGCTACTACTACGGCGTTTTCGGGGATTACTAAAGGCTGATCTTCGGAGGCGGCGTGGACTTTTCCGGTGACTATGTCATAGACCGGGGTGGAGCGGTTTAGGATGGTGCCGCTGCCCAGGACGGCTCGCTTTTTTACTACCGTGCCTTCGTAGACGCCGGAGTTGCCGCCTACCAGGACTTCGTCTTCGACGATTACCGGGAGGGCGCCTATGGGCTCCAGCACGCCGCCGATTTGGGCGGCTGCGGAGATGTGGCACTTCTTGCCGACTTGCGCGCAGCTGCCGACCAGGGCGTGGGAATCGACCATGGTGCCTTCGTCCACGTAGGCGCCTACGTTGATGTACATCGGGGGCATGCAGGTGACGCCCTTGGCGACGTAGACGCCGTCGCGAATGGTGGAGCCGCCGGGGACTATGCGGACTCCGGAGGCGGCGGTGAAGGATTTTACGGGGTAGGTGGATTTGTCGAAGAAGGGCTGGCGGGCGGCGTCGATGGACATGTCGACGATGGCGCCCATGCGGAAGCCGAGCAGGATCCCCTTCTTGACCCACGGGTTGACGCGCCAGCCGGTGGTGGTGGAGGCGTCGGGCTCGGCGGCGCGGACCTGGCCGGCGTTCAGAGCGTCCTTGAATTGCTGGAAGAGGCTGCGCTGGGCTTCGGTGTACTGCGGCGGATTTTCGTCAAACAGGGCTTCGATTTCAGCGTGCAGCATAGACCTGCTGGACCATGCCGAGCGATTCGAGCACGCCGCGGATTTTGGCGACATTTTCCGGCTTGGGCTGCACGAGCGGGAGGCGGCAGAAAGGCTCGCAGAGTCCCATGAGAGACATGGCTACTTTGGCCGGCGTGGGATTGGTCTCGACGAAATTTATGTCCATCAGGCGGAAGTAGCGGTGCTGGATGGCGCGGGCGGCGGCGAAGTCGCTGGCGAGGCCGAGCTGGACCAGGCGCGTCATTTCCGCGGGGATTTCGTTGGAGGCGACCGAGATCAGGCCCTTTCCGCCGATGGCGAGCAGGGGGAGGGTGATGCCATCGTCACCGGAGAGGACGAGAAAATTTTCGGGGACGATATCGAGCAGGGCAGCCATCTGCGAGATGTTGCCGGAGGCTTCCTTGACGCCGATGATGTTGGCGATCTGGGCGAGCCGGGCGATGGTGGCGGGCTCGATGTTGACGCCGGTGCGGCCGGGAATGTTGTAGAGAATGATGGGCAGCTCGACCGCTGCGGCGAGGGCTTTGAAATGCTGGTAGAGACCCTCCTGCGTGGGCTTGTTGTAGTACGGGCTGACGGAGAGGATGCCGCTGGCGCCGAGGTCCTTGAATTCACGGGCGAGCGCGATTACGTGCGACGTGTCGTTGCCGCCGGCGCCGGCCAGTACGGGGACTTTGCCGCGGGCTTCGTCGATGGTGAGCTGGACGACGCGGAGCTGTTCGGCGTGCGAGAGCGTGGGGCTCTCGCCGGTGGTGCCGCAGGGGACAAGAAAGTTGATGCCCGCTTCGATCTGGCGGCGGGCGAGGCGGCGAATGGCTTCCTCGTCGAGAGAAAGATCGCGGCGAAAAGGGGTGATGAGTGCTGTTCCGCATCCTGTGAACATTTGCGTGTCTCCTTCTACGGCCCTGTTGGCAGAGGCTAATTTTATGCTAGTTCGTTGACGATGGCGCGAAAATCGTAAAAGCCCTTCTTGCCGACCAGCCAGCGGGCGGCGCGCAGGGCTCCGCGGGCGAAACCGTCCCGGCCGCGGGCGGTGTGGCGAATGGTGATGGTGTCGGCGGCGGAATCGAAGCCGATTTCGTGGGTGCCGGCGTGCGTGCCGGCGCGGCTGGCGGCTACGTCGATGGGCTTGTCGTAGCCGTTCTTTTTCATTGTCTCGACGAGGGCTAGCATCGTGCCCGATGGGGCGTCCTTTTTTGTGGCATGGTGGATTTCCCAGCCCCAGGCGGCGTATTCGGGCTGGCGGGCCAGCAGTCGGGCGGCTTCGGCGACCAGGTGAGAGAAGACGCTGACGCCTACCGAGAAATTGGGGCTCCAGACCAGGCCGGTGCCGGCTTTTTCTACGGCGGCGCGGGCGCGGTCGAGCTGGTTGAACCAGCCGGTGGTGCCTACCACTACGTTGACGCCTAGATTCGCGAGGCGTTCGATATTTTCGGGGGCGGTGGAGGGCGTGGAGAATTCTACGGCGGCGTCGATGCCGCTAAAGTTGGAGGCGATGAGGCCTTCGAAGTTGGCGTTGTTGTCGACGTCGAGGCGGAGCTGCACTTCGAAGCCGTATTCGGGCGCCAGACGCTCGATGATGTGTCCCATTTTGCCGTAACCGACGATTGCCAGGTTCATGTTCCCCGCTTTGTCGCAGTGCTTGACGTCAAAAGCAAAAGCAGATCCTTCGCTGCGCTCAGGATGACAGCTCCTTTTGAGGGATGACACCGCGAATGGTACCGGCGCCACTCGGGATGAACACTCTCACGTAGCCCCGAGAATCAGCCGA
>JBEKTG010000129.1:0-8340 GCA_049516275.1 Candidatus Acidiferrales bacterium | reverse complement strand
AGCTGATGCCGTCCGGAAGTATTCGGGGGCGCGCCCGAAGGGCCTGAATCCGTGGAGGGATAGAAACCTACCGTGTATTCGGCGCGGATTTTTGCGGCGATCTCGCGGAAGGTGTCGGCCATCGTGGGCGTTTCGCGGAGGAAATACAGCTGGCCGCCCGCGCGGCGAACCAACTCCGCGAGGTACAGCGTATAGGCGGGAATGCCGAGATCGCGCACGGCGCGCGAGGCGAGCGTTTCGTTCTCGTGCGTTGCGAGCCATTCCGGAGTCATCACCTTCGGGCGGTTTTCGGTGGAGACGGCGAAGAGCTGAATATCTTCTTTCGCTAGAATTTGCGCCACATCGTCGAAGGTGAGGCGATTGCCCGCCGCTGCTTGTTGCGGAGACGCGCTCGCGGCATCGAGGCGCAGGCCGAGGCCGCTATCCTGGCCGTCGGTGAGCAGGACGATTGACTTGCGGCCCTTGCGTCCGGGGAAAAGATTGTCTGCGGCCAGGTAGACGGCTTCGTAGATGTGCGAGCCTCCGGTGTCGTCCAAAAGCTGGCGCGGGTCTACGCGGGCGACGGCTCGGCGGATGAGTTCGCGCACGTCGGAAAATGGGAGCTGTAGGTAGGTGTGCGCCGAGAAGTCGATCACGGCTGCCTGATCGAGCGGCGCAAGCGCTCCCACCAGAGCGTCGGCGGCCTTTTGCATCGCTTCCGAATCGCGCAGGACGCTGGGGCTGGCGTCGATCACCATGGCGACGCTGGCGGGCTGAGAGGAGGCGTCGAAGTAGGAGATTTTCTGCTCGGCGCCATTGTCGAAAACGCGGAAGTCGTCGGCGGTGAGGCCGGGGACGGCTTCGCCTTCGGGCGTCGCGACGCTGCAGGTGACCGCGACCATTTGCGTGACCACTTGAATCGCTGAGGGAGGCGTTTGTTCAGCGCCTCCGGCTATCGCGCTGCCCCCGGATGGCACGGCGCGGAGTTCGCCCGTGGACGGGTCGCGCGTCCAGACGATTCCGTTGTCGAGCACGCGGGGCCGCGGGAGCTTTGCTTTTTGGTGGGCTTGAGGTAGAGCGTGCGACGGTACGGCACTGGCGATCAAGGCCAGGGACAACGTGAATGCGAGTTTTCGCTTGCGAAGCGAGAGCTTCGGAACAGTCGGGGACGCAAAGGAGGCGCGGTGCACGAGTCTGGTGAAACGAAGAGGGATTCTTCGGGCCGCAGAGCGGCCCTCAGAATGACTGCTCAAAAGATTTAGGAGCCAAACAAAAACAGTCACCCAAAGGGCCGCAGCCATCCAAACGAGGGCGCTCATTCTGAGAGGATATGACTTTTTGATTTCTCGCGAAAAGCTACGCTTTCCGCGGGCATTCTGAGCAAGGCGAAGACTATCTCTTCGACGTAGCCGTAGCAGTTGCCATCGCCATTGCCATCGCCGTTTCTTAGCCGTAGCCGCTGTGGTAGACGTTAACGTAGACGTTGCCGTAGACGTTCGCAGTCATTCTAGCGCAGCGAAGGATCCCTCCGTTGTCATAGTTGCCGTCGTGGTTACCTTTGTCTTTGTAGTTGTCTTGGCCGTTGCGGGTGCCCCACCCTTCGATTTTAAGGGTGGGTCTTTCTTTCGATTTTGCCAGCCTTTATCCTCGCCTCGCTCGCCCGGGATCGCAACGAAAGATGCATGTAAAACCGCAGCATCCGTGCGAGGCCTTGTCCTGCCGTTGCAGTTCATTGTCATCCCTCACATACCCGCCAAGCGCGGATGGGTGAGGGACCTGTCAAAACTTCGGCGCGCCCGAGCATCGCCCCCCGGGAACGCCAATCTCTCGCCCCCCTTTACCACGACAACTACACCCTTACAATTCACCCCGCCCGTGCTAATGTGGGCTCCAGAGCAGCATTACAGGAACAGAGAAAAGATGAAAAAAGCACCGCTCGTGACTCGACACACTAGGACGAACGGAAACACAGCTATCTCCTTGAAAACAAAGAAACGCACACCCGCTCACTCGACACTCTTAGCACTGCCGGCGCGCCGGCCTTTTTCTACCCGCGCCTTGCCTTTTCTGCTTCTTCCTGTGCTCGCGTTCGCGCTTCTGCTCGCCAGCCGAAGTCAGTCCGCCAATGCCGCCCCATCCCGCATCGCCCGGCAGGACAGCACCTACGACGTAACCCTCGGCCGCGGCTACCGCTTCGAGCGGGGCGGCTGGACCTACGTCCACCTCGAAGGCGCCCCGCACGATATCGGCGTCCAGCACGGCTACCTGATGGCTCCCGAAATCGCCGATTTCTATGGCGTAGTGCGCCTGGAAATGACCCACAACACTTCCCGCAGCTGGGAGTTCTTCCGCCGCGCTGGCCGCGAAATGCTCTGGCCCAAGATCGACGCCGAGTATCAACAGGAACTCCAGGGCATCACCGACGGCTTGAATCAGCATGGATTAAAGCTCGATCTGTGGGACGTAGTCGCGATGAACGCCTTCGCCGAGCTGCCCGATTATTACGTCCCCTGGCTCAACGAACAGACGAAACAGGCCAACGCCGCGCATCCCACCGACCGCCCCGTCTACGGCCATTGCAGCGCCTTCGTCGCCACAGGAAGCTGGACCAAGGACCATCGCATCGTCATGGGCCATAACAACTGGACCTCTTACGTCGAAGGTTCTCGCTGGCGCGTCGTCTTCGACATCGTGCCCCGCACCGGCTACCGCGTGCTAATGGACGGCCTCCCCGGCATCATCGCAAGCGATGACGACTTCGGCGTCAACACCGGCGGCCTCATGATCACCGAGACCACCATTGCCCGGTTCCACGGCTGGGACCCGAACGGCAAGCCTGAATTCGTCCGCGCGCGCAAGGCCATGCAGTATGCCGGCTCGATCGACGAGTTCACAAATATCATGCTCGACGGAAACAACGGCGGCTATGCCAACGACTGGCTGCTTGCCGACCGCAAAACCGGCGAGATCGCCCGCTTCGAACTCGGACTGCGCCATACGAAGCTCTGGCGCACCACCGACGGCTATTTCGCCGGGTCCAATTTCCCCAGCGATCCCGACGTCATCAAGGACGACACAACCTTCAATCCCGATAACGCGTCCAGTTCGCCCAACGCCCGCCACGTCCGATGGGATCAGCTGATCAACGAGAACAAGGGAAAGATCGACACGAACCTAGCGGAAGTTTTTCTCTCCGACCACTACGACGCCTTCACCAAACAAACCGGCCCCAATCTGCGCACCCTCTGCGGCCACGGCGAGTCGTCCTCCGAAGGCGAACCCGCCTGGGACGTGAAACCCTATGACCCTTCCGGCGCCGTCCAGGGCAAAGTAATCGATTCCCGGATGGCCGAAGCCATGACCTTCACCGGACGCATTGGCCATCCCTGCGGCACCGATTTCGACGCCGCGAAATTCCTGAGCGCGCACCACGATTATTCCTGGGAATCGCCGATCATGGAGGATATGGACACCGGCCCGTGGACGCAATTCCGCATCGGAGAGCACGCCGCGCCTCTCGCTGCCGCGCCAACCTCCACGTCCGGCGGGAAATAGAGCGCTAGTTGCAGCGGGCTATTGAATTACGCGTGGAACGAAAACTCGGCAGAACCTGAAGATGATCCGCGCTAGGAAGAGAAGCGAAACTACCGGGTGGCGGCCGGCGGGTCGATCGGGGAAACGGCCGGGCTGGCGGAAGCGGCATAGGTGCCGGAATGGCTGGCGTCCTTGTCTACGAAGTAATTCCGCTGGTAGAGATTGTGGTACATGCGGCCGGCGATTTCAGACGCGTGCGGGCCGCTGATGATGCGCGCGCCGCCGTGGAGCAGCACCACGATCACGATCCGGGGATTGGCCTGGTCGGCATACGAGGCAAACCAACCGAGGCGTCCGCCGACGCCTTCGTCGTTGCACGTGCCGGTCTTGCCGAGCGCCTGTTCGCCATACGGATCGTAGCTGCGCTTGGCGGTGCCGTAGAGAACCGCCGCAAGCATGCCCTCGCGAATGTCGGGAATCAGAGGGCGAATATCGAACTGTTCGCGAACGCGCGGCTCGAAGTTCTGCCGTTCCGTGTCACTGCGCGGGTACTGAAGGTAGTACTGCGTGCCGCCATTCGCGAGCAAGGAAACAAGGGACGCGAGCTGAAACGGCGTGATGCGGATGCTCGCTCCAAAACTCGACATGCGCGCCACGCCGCCGAAAAACGGAGGCGACGACGGCACCGATCCCGGCTGCTCTTCGGGAATGTTGTACCCCACGCGCTGCCCCAGACCGAACATGCGGTCGTATTTCACGACGCGGTCAAAGCCGAGCTGCGTTCCGACGGACTCGAAGAAATTGTTGTTGGAGTGCGCCATGGCCTCGGTAAGGTCCATGTAACGGCGGCGGCCCACCTGCAGCATGGTGTCGCGTGTAATCACGCCTTCGGAAAGTCCGGCGATGGCAATGAATGGCTTGATGGTGGAGCACGGCTCGAAACCGGCGGAAAACGCCATCTTCTGGTTCACGATGGCGAGCACGCGGCCGTTGGTCGGATCCACGGCCACCACAGAGCCATTTTCGCGGCCCAGCGCATCGAGCGCCGCCTGGCGGATCAGCGGATCGTCATTGGTGGCGTTGTCATCCCTGCCGGGATCGGAGCCGCCGAAAAAAGGAATGTGGAAACGGTGTTTGGCGGGCTTCTTGGAACTGCGCGTAGCGCGATTCGGACGCGGCTTGGCGGAGGTGCCGATGGCCGTGGCGGCGAACACCGAGCCAAGGAAAAGACACAAAAGCAAAATTGTCGATCGGAAAGCTGGGACTCGGTGCATATCCACTTTGCGCGGGTTGGCCTGAAGCAACCACCCTGCTGCTGTTTTTTGTGAGCCGGGAGCAAGTTTAAGTAAATGTGACATATGTATGCAACTGAAAATAGCGGTGTTCGTCCTTGACCGGCAATAGGAAGGTAGTGCAGGTGGCCAATGGGGCAGGATTTGGGCGGGTTCTATTGTTTCATTCTGGAATTCTGCCTTGAGATTGCGTCGTAACGAGACGCGGCGGCAGACGCCCCGGACGCGAAACGGGTCGGATGAGCCGGTGCGATGCCTGCCGTCTATGGGATGGGCGGGTGTACAATCGGCCTCGTTTGGGAGGCTGTGGGGATTGCTCATTCGGAAGGAGTGCAAGCGATGACCAATCGAAGTGTGCTTGCGGGTCTGGTGCTGGGCGCCGTGGCGCTTTCAGGAGCATCACTACTGAGGACTCGGGCCGGGCAACGCGCGCTCGACGCAGTGAGCGTCAACAGCGACGACATCGGCGGCGTGGTTACCAGTTCGAAGGGCGCCGAGGCGGGAGTGTGGGTGATTGCCGAGACGAAGGATTTGCCAACCACCTACCGAAAAATTGTGGTGACCGACGATGCCGGCCGTTACATGCTGCCCGATCTGCCCAGGGCGCATTACAAGGTCTGGGTGCGTGGCTACGGACTCGTGGACTCGCCCAAGGTTGACGCCGCGCCGGGGAAAACGCTGGCGCTGAGTGCAGTCACAGCCCCGTCAGCCATGGCTGCGGCGCAATACTACCCCGGCGACTATTGGTACTCGCTGCTGAAAATCCCGCCCAGGAGCGCCTTCCCGCTAAAGACGCGGACCGCCGGCGGCAAGGATTCCCAGATCACGCAGGCACAGTACCTCTTTCAGCTGAAGAGGGGCTGCGAAGTCTGTCATCAGATGGGAAACAAAGCGACGCGCGATCTTGAGCCGAGCCTGGGTACTTTCGATTCGCCGGCGCTCGCATGGGAGCGGAGGCTGATGTCGGGACAGGTGGGCCCGGAGATGACGCAGGCGCTCAACGAGTTCGGGCACGACCGCGGCCTCGCGATGTTCGCGGACTGGACCAATCGCATTTCGGCGGGCGAGGTGCCTCCCGCGCCGCCGCGCCCGCAAGGCGTCGAGCGCAACATCGTAATCACAATGTGGGATTTCGATACCGACCGATCGTTCGTCCATGACGTGGTCAGCACGGATTCCCGCAACCCCACGCAGAACGCTTACGGGCCTATCTTTGGGACGGAGTTTTCGGCGGCCGCGGTCACTATCGTTGATCCCTTGAAGAACACTACTTCGATGATCAAGATTCCGTTGCACAAGGAGAGTGACCGCAAGCTGCTCAAGCCATGGTCTCCGCCGGCCGTGGGAGCACCGTCGCCGTACTGGGGCAACGACATCGTGTGGGACGATCCCGTAAATCCCGCCGCGCCGCAATTCGACAACAAGGGCCGCCTGTGGTTCCACACGCAGACACGCGCGGACCTGCCCGGCTACTGCACGGAAGGCTCGTCCAATCCCTTTGCGAGGAATTTCCCCGCACCGGCGGGATCGGTTGCCAAGGGCGCGGGGGTCTACGATCCCAGGACGGGCAAGTTCGAGTTGGTCGACACGTGCCTCTCCTCGGGCCACATGGCCTTTGCGAATGACGACGACCAGACGCTCTATTTCGGCAATGCAGGCGTCGGAGGCGTTGGCGCGATCGGCTGGATCAAGACCCGCGTCTGGGATGAAACGCACGACGCGGAGAAGTCGCAGGGCTGGTGCCCCGCGATCCTCGATTACAACGGCGATGGGAAAACCGGCCCTTACACGAAGCTCGATCAACCGGCCGATCCGAAGCTCGACAGGGTAGCGGAAGAAGCCACCGGCTCTTACGGAATCGCGGTGAACCCCGTTGACGGCAGCGTGTGGTACGCCGGAGGCCACCTCACCAAAGAAACCGCGGTGCCGGGCACAATCGTACGGGTGACGACCGGCGCGAACCCTCCCTCGACCTGCAAGACCGAAGTCTACCAGCCGCCCTTTGACAATCCGAAGCGCCCCGGCGTGGAGGCATTTACGACGCTGGGAATCGCGGTGGATACCAACGGCGTGGTTTGGGCGGCGCTCGGCGGCAGTAACGACCTCGCCAGCTTTGACCGCCGCAAGTGCAAAGGGCCGCTCAACGGAACCACCGCCACGGGGCAGCAATGTCCCGAGGGCTGGACGCTCTACCCTGTGCCAGGACCAAAATTCGAAGGAACCAACATCCTGGCGGACTCGTTCTATCATAATTGGGTGGACCGTTACGATACCTTCGGCCTCGGCAACAACGTGCCAATCGTGAACGGAACCGGCTCCGACTCGCTGATCGCGTTTGTGCCGGAGACAAAGAAGTTTGTTACACTGCGTGTACCGTATCCGCTCGATTTTTATACCCGCCGCGTCGACGGCCGCATTGACGATCCCAAGGCCGGATGGAAGGGGCGCGGTCTGTGGGCGGGCAACGAGGAAAGAGTTATCTGGCATCTGGAAGGTGGGAAAGGGATGACGAGCTCCGTCGCGCACTTTCAGCTCCGTCCCGACCCCCTCGCCAAGTGAACCATCAATCGAGAGCGAGAAAAATGAAGATATCGAACGCCTGCCGGCCCATCCTGTCTGCTTTTCTCCTGCTTTTTCTGGGAGCAATGGGCCGCCCTGCATTCGCTCAGGTGGATTTGTCCGGGCAGTGGGGCCAGAAGATGCACGAGGACGAGCCTGAGCGCGTGCCCGGTCCCGAGATCGGCGATTACACCGCTATGCCGATCAACGATGCCGCGCGCGTCCGAGCTGACGCGTGGGACGCCCAGAAATGGGAAATGGTGGAGCACGAGTGCGACCCTCATCCGGCGGACTATGCCCCGCGCGGCCCCGGCGACATGCGCATCTGGTCGGAGATAGACCCCTTCACACAGGGAGTAATCGCGTGGCATATGCAGTTGCGGTTCATGCTGCCCCTGCGGACGATCTACATGGATGGACGCCCCGAGCCGTCCGAGAACTCTCCCCA
Organism: Candidatus Acidiferrales bacterium; assembly: GCA_049516275.1. GTDB lineage: Bacteria > Acidobacteriota > Terriglobia > Acidiferrales > UBA7541 > Palsa-295. Next base: position 528 of record JBEKTG010000129.1, on the reverse strand, counting down.
TACGTGGCAGGGCTTCTCCAAGGGCGAGTGGGAAGGCGACATGCTGAAGGTGACCACAACTCATCTGAAAGAGGGATGGGTGCGGCGTAACGGCCTTCCGCGCAGCGAGCACGGCACCCTCACCGAATACTTCATTCGCCACGGGGATTTCTTCACGCTGGTTTCGGATGTGGAGGATCCGGTCTATCTGACCGAGCCTTTCGTTCGCACGTCCAACTGGATACTGGACCTTGGCAAGCGCTTCCTGCCCAACGTTTGCATTCCGAGTGTTGAAGTGCCGCATCCGAAAGGCTACGTCGCCTATCACCTGCCGGGGCAGAATCCGTGGCTCACGGAGTTTGCGTCGAGGTATGGTATACCGGTCGAGGCCTCTCGCGGCGGGGCGGAAACGACGTACCCTGAGTATCAGGACAAGCTGGCGAAGATGCCAGCCCCTCCCCCGCTCCCTGACAGCAAAGACGCGAAATAAGGTCACCGCAGCGCTGGATGAACGGTGCGAGCGCCTTTGGCGCTCACGCGCCACCTCCT
>JBEKTG010000128.1:0-8357 GCA_049516275.1 Candidatus Acidiferrales bacterium | reverse complement strand
TACATCATCGCCACCGCGGAGGCGAGCTCCAACCTCGCGCGCTACGACGGCGTCCGCTACGGCTTGCGCGTGCCGGGCAGCACGCTCATCGATATGTACCGCAAAACACGCGAGCGCGGATTCGGCCCCGAGGTGAAGAGGCGAATCATGCTGGGAACCTACGCGCTCTCGTCCGGCTACTACGACGCGTATTACCTGCGCGCCCAGAAGGTCCGCGCGCTGATCGCGCGCGACTTCTCCGACGCGTTTCAAAAAGTGGACGCGATCCTGACGCCGACAGCCCCTACGCCCGCGTTCCGGATCGGTGAAAAATCCTCCGACCCGCTGCAGATGTATCTCGCGGACATTTACACCGTGACGGGCTCGCTCGCGGGCATTCCCGGAATTTCCGTCCCGTGCGGAAAAACAAAAGCGGGCTTGCCCGTAGGAATGCAGATCTTTGGACCTCACTTCCGCGAAGGCTCCGTGCTGCGGTTGGCGCGCGCCTTCGAAAACGCGGGGGGATTCACAATTTGACGCTGCAAACCCACGATGGAAATTGGCATCCTAAACGGGAGGGCGCATAAATCGCCCCGGGCAATCGCGAAAATGTTTCCAATCCGCAAGTTTCGCTTGTCGAAGATAGCGCTTCTCACAGCGCTGGTAGCTGCCGCGCTGGGAAGCGGCCCATCGGCGAACCAAACCCCGGCCTCTCCTCCGCAAAACGCACCCAAGGTATCCACCACGCAACCGGAACTTCCGCGCGGCAAAAAGCTCATGCTGAAGGACGGCAGCTTTCAACTGGTGCGCGAATACCAGGTAGAGGCCGACCGCGTGCGGTACTACAGCATCGACAGCGGGCAGTGGGACGAGATGCCCGCCGATCTGGTGGACTGGGAGAAGACTAAAAAAGTGGCGGCGGACGAAGCGGCACGCGATGCCACGTTTGTCGCGAAGGCCCGCGCCACGGAGGCTGAACGCACCGCCGAGCCTCTCGATATCGACGCAAGCGTGGAGGCCGCGCCCGGCGTATTCCTGCCGCGCGGCGAGGGGCTCTTTGCCTTCGACGGGAAAACCGTGCTCAAGCTCGCGCAGGCGCCTATCGATTCCAAACTGGTCAAAAAGAAAGTGGTCGAGCAGATCTTCGTGCCGATTCCCATCGTGCCGACGCAGCACAGTATTACGATCCACCGCCCGCACGCCGAATACCGCGTCGAAAACGGCCAGCCGGAGTTCTACATGCGCCTCGCGGACGGGAGCGAACCCGACCTGGAATTGATCCGCGCAACCACGCGCGGGGATTCGCGAGAAATCGAGAAGCTCGATCAGCTCTTCGGCCAAAAGCGGCTCCGGAAAGACACCCTGCCGATGCAACGCTGGCAGATCGCCATCGGCCTGTATCGCTTCACGCTCGGCAAAGCGCTCGAACCGGGAGAATACGCCCTCGCGGAGGTCGTGCAGGACAACGGAACGAGCCTGTACGTCTGGGATTTTGGCGTCGATGCAGGTTCCAAGACCGATGCGGCGAAAAAGAAATAGCGGGGATTGGAGCTAGATTTTTTTGGAACTTTCCGGTTCCAGCAACGACGCCAGGAGCTTCGCGAGGTCCGGGATGCGAAACGGCTTTTGAAGAATGGCCGCTCCCTTGGCCGAATACTCCGCAATCCGGCCGGTATCGACGAACTCCCCCGTGATAAAAACGAAACGAGGCGCCGAACTGCCCCGCTCTTTCCGCAGCTGTTCCAGGAGCTGCTCGCCGCTCAAGCGGGGAAGATTGAAGTCGCACAGGACAATGTCGTAGTTGTTTCCGCCAAGCAGGGCCAGCGCTTTCTCGGCGCTCTCCGTCGTCTCCACTTTCATGCCGCGCACGGTGAGCCCTTCCTGCACGATCTCCCGGATGCTCTCCTCGTCGTCCACGACGAGGACGCTGTAGCCCAGAAGCGCCTCCGAACCTGGCGGAATCGACCGCGCGGGCGATGCCAGGTTCGAAGTGACCGAATGAGCCTTCCCCGCGGCAGGCAGGATCACCTGAAAAGCGGCCCCGGAGCCCGAGGGAGATTCGACGTCGATCGTTCCGCCATGCTCCTTGACGATCGCGAGAGAGATGGTGAGGCCCAATCCCGTGCCGCCCCCGGGGCGCTTCGTGGTGAAAAACGGATCGAAGATCTTGCCCACATTCGCGGCCGAAATTCCTGGGCCGTCGTCGACGATGGTGGCGGAGACGTGGCCGTCCGCAGCGGCGAGCGAAATACCCAGGCTGCCATGGTCCCGCGCCGCTGAAATGGCCTGCTCCGCGTTGCCGATAATGTTGAGGAACACCTGCGTCAAAAGCTTGGCGTCGCCCACGACCGGAGGCAGGTTGCCCGGCGCTTCGAATTTCACCGAGATATTCTTCTGGCGCAAGGACGGCTGCGCGAACTGGAGCGCCTGCTGAACGATGGCTTCCAGACGAAGATCGCTATGAGCCTTGGCGGACGGACGAGCGAAGGCCAGCAGGTTCTGCACGATCCCCGCGGCTCGGCGGGCCTGCTGCATCACGAGGTCGAGCTGGCGTTTGGAGACTTCGTCGGCGGAGCGTTCGCGGAGAAGTTCGCCCACGCCGAGTATGGCTGTGAGCGGATTATTCAACTCGTGTGCCGCCCCGGCCATCATCTGTCCCATGGCAGCGAACTTTTCTTTCTGAATGAACTGCTGCTCGATCAGCTTCGCTTCGGTGACGTCCCGGGCGGAAGCGACGACGCCGGCAACCTTGCCGTGCTCGTCCACAAAGGGGCCCGCGCTGACCCGGAGGATTCTCCAGCCGCCGTCCTGATGCCGGACGCGGAATTCAAACTGCGCGGAAGATTCCTCGCCCGAAAGCAAGCGGCGGACAATGGCCTCGATTTTAGGCTGATCCTCGAAATCCGAGCGAACCGCAAATCCCTCGCCGAGGTAGTGGCCGGGAGCGCCGCCCAAAATATCCTTCACGCTGGGGCTAACATAGGTGAACCGGCCGTTGCGGTCGAGAACGGCAATCAAGTCGGGAAAGTTCGCAACGAGGCGCCGCACAAATTCCTGCTCCTGGTGCAGCTGCCTTTCGATTTCACGGCGCTCGGTGATGTCGACCAGGGTCCCCTGCAGGCGCGTGACGTTGCCGAACGTGTCGCGGATGGCGAAGCCGGAGGCGAGGCAGTAAATCACCCGGCCGTCTTTGCGGCGCAGTTGGATTTCGCGGTCGCGAAACGAGCCTTTTTCCTCAATCTCGCGCACCAACACATCGCGCTCGCCGGGGTGGACATACAGGTCACGGAGGTTGCGGGCCTGCAACTCGGCTTTGCCGTCGAAACCGAGCAGACGGATCAGGGCCGTATTGGCGTCGAGAATCCGGCCGTTTGTCGTGGAAAAAAAGACTCCCTCGCGAAGCGATTCGAATAATTCGGCGAAGCGGATTTCGGTTTCGTACTGCGCGGTAACGTCACGGGCCCAGCCGGTGACGCAGACAACGTGGTTTTCTTCGGAGAGAGCCTGGAGCCAGCAATCGAAATAGCGCTGTTTGCTTTCATTCTTGAGGCGCACCAGCACGGGCCCGGCCCAGAAACCATTGCCGACAAATTCCTGGAGCGAGCGCTTTACATCTTCCAGTGCGGGAGTCTCGATGAATTCACTCAGGCGATGGCCGATGAGCCCGGTAAAGGGAACCTGCAGGATTTCGGCAAGCCGCCGGTTGGCGACGCGAACTTCACCTTCCAGGGACAGCGTGAAAACCGCCTGATCGAGATTGTCAATCAGCTCGCGATAGTTGTGCTGCGAGCGGGAAATAACTTCCACGAGCTTCTTGAATTGATCTTCGGGAGGGTTCACGGAACCGGCCGGCGCGAGCTGGTTGTCGGTTAAATTTGTAACCATCTGGCAAACGCTCCCTGGTGCTTCGCGGAGGGCTTCCGGCGCCTGAAAATCCCCAGTAAATCTTAGCCCGTGCGGGTGGGTTCGGCAGGCAAAAGGTTGCGGGGTGTAGTCCAACTGCTCAATAGGACTTTGCGGCGAGGATTGCAATAAAAAAAGGCGGTCCGATTATTCATCGGACCGCCCTGTAAAAACGAGCAAACTGCGATCGCTGCTATCCTTCGGCTACCGCGTCCTTGTCCGTACGCAGGAAATCGAGCGCGGCGGCTTCTTCCGGCGATAGCTCCGGCTCCATCTCCTGCGGCTCCTCCTTGGGCAATTCGGTGAGGAGCTGGATGTTGCGGTAGCGCTCCAGGCCGGTGCCCGCGGGAATGAGGCGGCCCATGATGACGTTCTCCTTCAGGCCGCGCAGGTAATCGACCTTCCCGGAGATGGCCGCTTCGGTGAGGACGCGGGTGGTTTCCTGGAAGCTCGCGGCCGAGATAAAGGAATCGGTGGAGAGAGAGGCCTTGGTGATGCCGAGGAGCAGCGGGCGCCCGGTTGCGGGACGGCCCCCTTCGCGGATGACGCGGTCGTTTTCCTCGCGGAAGCGGAACTTGTCCACCTGCTCTTCGAGGAGGAACGATGTGTCGCCCACGTCTTCGACCTTCACCCAGCGCATCATCTGCCGGACGATCGTCTCGATGTGCTTGTCGTTGATGTTGACACCCTGCAGGCGGTAGACCTCCTGGATCGAGTTCACCAGGTACGCCTGGGTGTACTTTTCTCCGAGGACGGCGAGAATGTCGTGCGGGTTCAGCGGCCCGTCAATGAGCGCCTCACCGGCCCGTACATGCTCCCCTTCCTGAACGTTGATGTGGACGCCGCGCGGGATGGAGTATTCCTTCACCGTCTTGCCATCCTCGCTCTCGACGTAGATCTTGCGCTGGCCCTTGGCAATTTCGCCGTATTTCACGACACCGTCGATTTCGCTGATGACGGCCGGGTCGCGGGGCTTGCGGGTCTCGAAGAGTTCGACGACGCGCGGGAGACCGCCGGTGATGTCCTTGGTCTTGGTGGTCTCGCGAGGAATCTTCGCGAGCACGTCGCCCGGCTGAACCGCATCGCCATCGACGACCATCAAGTGAGCGCGGGAAGGCATGAGATATTTCTTCTTCGCCTTGCCCGTGGAATCGCGCACGAGGATCGTCGGCTGGTGCTTTTCGTCACCCGGGGGCAGCGTGACGACGAGCTGCGAAAGTCCGGTGACTTCGTCCACCTGCTCTTCGATGGTGATGCCGGGCTGCAGATCCTTGAACTCGATCGTTCCGGCAGTTTCCGTGAGGATCGAGAAGGTGTAGGGATCCCACTCGACCATAGTCTGGCCGAGAGTGACCGGCTGGCCTTCGTCCACCTTGACGCGAGCGCCGTACACCACGTGGTGGCGTTCCTTCTCGCGACCCTTTTCGTCGACGACGGCGATCAAGCCCGAGCGGTTCATGGAGACGATGGTCTTGCCGCGGCCCTCGACCACCTTCAAGTCGATGAACTTCACGAAGCCGTTGTTGCGGGCCTCGACCTTCGACTGTTCGGTGACGCGGGTGGCGGTTCCGCCGATGTGGAACGTGCGCATGGTGAGCTGGGTGCCGGGCTCGCCGATGGACTGCGCCGCGATGACTCCGACGGCTTCGCCCATCTCGACGAAACGGCCGGTGGCCAAGTTGCGGCCGTAGCAGCGTCCGCAAACTCCGCGCCGGGATTCGCAGGTGAGCACGGAACGAATCTTCACGCGCTCGATACCCGCGGCCTGGATGGAGTTGGCCAGCTCCTCGGTGATTTCCTGGTTGATCTCGACGATCACGTTGCCTTCGTAGTCCTTGATCTTCTCGAGAGACACGCGGCCTACGACGCGATCGCGCAAGGGCTCGACTTCGACGCCGGCTTCGAGAATCGGTTCGACGTAAATTCCGTCCGCCGTGCCGCAATCAAACTCATTGATGATCACGTCCTGAGCCACGTCGACCAGGCGGCGCGTGAGATAGCCCGAATCGGCGGTCTTGAGCGCGGTGTCGGCGAGACCCTTCCGGGCGCCGTGCGTGGAGATGAAGTATTGCAACACCGTCAAACCTTCGCGGAAGTTCGAGGTGATCGGGGTCTCGATGACTTCGCCGGAGGGCTTGGCCATGAGTCCGCGCATCCCGGAAAGCTGGCGGATCTGCTGCTTGGAACCGCGGGCTCCGGAGTCGGCCATGACGTAGACGGGATTGATCTGCCCCTGCTTGTCCTGCTCTTCGAGGGCCTTGAACATTTCGTCCGCAACCTTCTCGGTGACGTCGCTCCAGATGGCGATGACCTTGTTGTAGCGCTCGCCGTTGGTGATGGCGCCATCGAGATACTGCTGCTGGACCTTGACGACTTCGTGCTCGGCGGAATCCACCAGCTTGAACTTGACGCTGGGGATGACCATGTCGCTGATGCCGATGGAGACGCCGGACTTGGTGGCATAGAGGAAGCCCAGTTCCTTAAGGCGATCGAGCATCAGAACGGTCTTTTCCAGGCCGAAGCGGAGGTAGCCATACTGCACGAGCGCCTGGATGCCCTTCTTCTTGAGCAGGCCGTTGATGAAAGGCATGTCGGACGGCAGGTGATCGTTGAAAATCACGCGGCCGACGGTGGTGTGCAGGAACTGCTTGGCGAGCTGGATCGGCTCGGTGTGCGAGACGTCCTGGTCGTCGTAGGCGTTGGTGAGGTCGATCACTTCGCCGGTGTAACGCATGCGGATCGGCGTCAGCAATTCGACTTCGCCGGCGTCAAGCGCCATGACGACTTCTTCGCTCGAACCGAACGCGCGGCCTTCGCCCTTGGCCTGCGGCTTGGCCTTGGTCATGTAATAGATGCCGAGGACCATGTCCTGCGTTGGCACCGCCAGCGGGTAACCGTTGGCGGGCGACAGGATGTTGTGCGAGCTGAGCATCAGCACGGACGCTTCCACCTGCGCTTCAGGCGAGAGCGGAATGTGAACGGCCATCTGATCGCCGTCGAAGTCCGCGTTGAAGGCGGTGCAGACGAGCGGATGGATGCGGATGGCTTTTCCCTCGACGAGCGTGGGCTCGAAGGCCTGGATGCCGAGGCGGTGAAGCGTGGGAGCGCGGTTGAGAAGCACCGGATGCTCGCGGATCACGTCCTCGAGAATGTCCCAGACGATCGCTTCCTGGGCCTCGACGAGTTCCTTGGCCTGCTTGATGGTGGTGCAATGGCCCGCCGCTTCCAGCTTGTGATAGATGAAAGGCTTGAAGAGCTCGAGAGCCATCTTCTTCGGCAGGCCGCACTGGTGGAGCTTCAATTCCGGGCCCACGACGATGACCGAGCGGCCGGAGTAGTCCACGCGCTTGCCGAGAAGGTTCTGGCGGAAGCGGCCCTGCTTGCCCTTGAGCGTGTCGGAGAGCGACTTGAGCGGGCGGTTGTTGGTTCCGCGGAGAACGCGCCCGCGGCGGCCATTGTCGAACAATGCGTCGACGGCCTCCTGCAACATGCGCTTCTCGTTGCGCACGATCACGTCGGGCGCGTGAAGCTCCATGAGCTTCTTCAACCGATTGTTGCGGTTGATCACGCGGCGATAGAGATCGTTGAGGTCGGAGGTGGCGAAGCGGCCGCCATCGAGGGGCACCAGCGGGCGCAACTCGGGCGGAAGCACCGGAATCACGTCCAGAATCATCCACTCGGGCTTGTTGCCGCTCTTGCGGAACGCTTCGAGAACCTTCAGGCGCTTGGCGTAGCGGATGCGCTTCTGGAGGCTCGGGTCCACCTTCATTTTTTCGCGCAGCTCTTCGGAGAGCTTGTCGACATCGACGCGGCGAAGAAGTTCCTTGATGGCTTCGGCGCCCATGCCGGAGGTGAACTTTCCGGGATAATCGCGCTGAAGCTCGCGGAGCTTTTCCTCCGGAATGATGTCTTTTTCCTTGATGCCGGGGACCTCGCCCGGATCGATGCAGACGAACGTTTCAAAGTAGAGAATGTGCTCGAGATCGCGCATGGTGATATCGAGCAGGTAGCCGATGCGGCTGGGCAGCCCCTTGAAGAACCACACGTGCGAGCAGGGCGAAGCCAGCTCGATGTGTCCGAGACGCTCGCGGCGCACCTTGCTGAGCGTGACTTCCACGCCGCACTTATCGCAGATGACTCCGCGATGCTTCATCCGCTTGTATTTGCCGCACAAACATTCCCAGTCGGTGACGGGGCCGAAAATCTTGGCGCAGAACAGGCCGTCGCGTTCCGGTTTGAAGGTGCGGTAGTTGATGGTTTCCGGCTTGGTTACTTCGCCATGCGACCAGGACCGGATTTTTTCGGGACTTGCCAGGCTGATACGGATGGAATCGAAATCCGCAATCTGGCTGGCGCGATCATACGGGCTAGAACGATACAAGGGCTGCCTCCTCCCCGGCATCCGCCAGGGTTAGAAAACAATGCTAAGAAGTTGTCTGGCGCGCCCGCGCCGATGCCGCGGGCGCGCAACCAAT
>JBEKTG010000127.1:0-13262 GCA_049516275.1 Candidatus Acidiferrales bacterium | reverse complement strand
CACCGCTTGCACGAACGTCTCGGAGAACGCCAGCCGGAACGTAAGCGAGGTCAGCTGGTCCAGATCGGCCACCGCCCGCCATCCGTCCGGCAGCAGCGCCGTAAAGAGTAGCTTCGCTTCATGGCCGCCTTGCTTGAGGGGCGGGCCGGAAGGCTCCGCGAGCCCGCGGTCGATCACGCCGAAGTAGGTCGCCTCCAGCCGTGCGTTCTCCCACGGCCGCATTCGCAATTCGCCTTTTTGGCTCCAGCCGCGTTTGCTGTAATAGGAGGCTCCGATCGTTGCATCCATCCAGTCTGTCGGAGCCCAGTAAAAAGAATCGCCCAGAACGTAGCCTTTGCTCGAGCTATTGCCCGGCTCGGGAATCACAAACCCGGAATTGCGCTGCTTTTCTGCCGGAAATGTGGCGTAGGGAAAATACAAAACCGGAACCGAAAATAAGCGGAAATTACCGTTCTCCAGGTGCACCGATTTGCGTAGTTCTACGGTCGCAGATGGCGCAAAGAACTTCCACGTTGGATGATTCGGATCGCACACCGTGAGCCACGCTTTTTGCACATGGTACGTATTTTCACTGATGCGCTCGGCCTCTTCCGCCTCGAAATAGAGAGGATTGGGACTGATCAGAAGCGTCGGCATCGGGCGGCGCTGCATCGCAAAAGTGGCGCGAACGTGATGAAAGGTTCCGTGGCCCGTGCGCAGTTCGTAGCGGGCGTCGTCGGCTTCCACGTGCTGCGTCAGGTAATCGAGTTCCACGTGCCCGCGCGCCAGCACCACCTGCGTATCGGCATTGTATTCAGCGTGATCCGCGCGCAGCCGGGCATTCTGGTAGCGGACGTCCACATGCCCATCCGCATAGGAAATCCTGCCGACTTGTTTCTGCTGGTCCGCTTCGAGCGTCGCTTCGCCACCGCCTGTGGGAAGCCGGAGCGGAGCCTGTGCGCTGCTTTGACCCGATGTCGCCGCGCCGCACGCAAGAATTGCAAGAAGCAGCGCGGCAACCCGGCTTACGGAGTCAATTTTTATCCGCAACGGCATTGAATAGAGAGGCCTGGAATAGCTGAAAAATGACGGTTGAGCCTAACATGCGCTTTCGGGTCTCGCAATCGCGGGATCACTTCGCAGAATATTGCGGCAGAAAAATCCTGCGGCGCCTCGGTCCGCGCCTCAGTCCACCCTCAGGCCACGCGACAGGCGGAGAAAAGCTTGCAGAGTTATCTGTTAAGCCACAATTGGATTTTATGGGGCGCGCTCGGCTATATAACCCCTGCTATCATCGCTGCCGTTCCGCCACTGGAACTCTCCGCAGCGCAAAACGGACCAGTGACACGAATCTGCCCGAAGTGCGGCGCCCTTCTGCTTACGCGCACCGCAAATTGTTCTTTTTGTGGAATTCCCGGCGAATTGGCGCCCAGCTCGCCACGCATCGCTATGAGTGCGTCTTCACCCAAATCGACCGGCGAAGTTCACTGGCAGAGCGAAGTCACCCGCCGCTTGGGGGACTACCGCGCGCGCAAGCAGCGTCTGCAGCCCGAAGAGTCGCAGCCGGTGCTTCCCTTCCGGCAGCCGAAGGAACGCCCGGAACCGGCGCGCGAGCGAGAGCGTCCGCGCCCCCGAGCCACTGCAAATCCGTCTCACCGAAAGATGGAGCGCCTCGAGATCTGCGTGCAGCCCGAACTTGATTTCTCAAGCTCCGCGGACGACCGAGCTCGCCCACAGACAGCGCTGGTGCCGGTGGCCGGCCTGAGCCAGCGGCGCGGCGCCGCAGCGCTCGATGCGCTCTTTATCGGGCTCACATCCGGAGGCTTTCTGGCGCTTTTTCATGCGCTTGGGGGACAGATCGGGTTCGAAAAGATGGACATCCTGGTCTACGCCGTGGTCCTCTACCTTTTCTACGGGCAGTATTTTTTCCTGTTCACGACGCTCGCGGGTGCGACCCCTGGGATGCAGTTGTGCGAGCTTTCCTGCGTCCGCCTTGATGGCAGCCTCCCCGATACCAGGCAACTGCTCTGGCGCGGCTTCGGTTACCTGCTTTCGGGAGCTACCCTGCTGATCGGGTTTCTCTGGGCCATCTGGGATGAGGACCATTTCACCTGGCAGGATCGAATCTCACAGACGTACATAACGGCCGCAACCCCCGTCGAGGATTCCCTGCCAACCGAAATTCCGGGCCGGCGAGCCCAGATGCACATATAAGTCTATTTTCTATAGTAGCTTACGGGTCCAGAGTGCCTCGGCTGTGGTTCCCCACGGTCCTGAAACCCTCCAGCACGCGCCCAGGCCGCATACGTGGAATACTGTAGATGCTCTGTCGGCAAGTGCCGATAAAATATGGTGATAGCGGTTTTTTCTGGCAACCTGAACTCTGCGCCAGCATCCAACTAGTCGTGATAAAGCGTACTAGTTTCAGCTGGAATTACAGCCGAAAGGCTCCGGCAAACGTCTAATTGATGGTAAAATAGGGTCCTCAAACGGAAATCATTGAAAGGAAAGGCAGATACGATGGCACTCGATAAAGAGACAGGGAAGGGCCGGCTGGTTCCCACACGGCCCACGGGAGTGCAGTACCAAGTGGAGTACGCGATCAAGCTGACGGTCGAGATCCGGCAACACGGCCGCGCGCCAGCCGCCACCACGATGCGCTGGACCAAGTGCTCGGTTCGGTCCGCACACGCCCATTTCATTCCTGACGGGACCTATTTTCTCCACGCCGACGACGGGCGCGTGCATCAGCTGAAGTCCTCGTCGGGCGAATGGGAGTGCCTGGCTACTACGTAGAGCGACATTCGCCTACTACGTAGGGAAACATTCGCAAATTAAGCAAAGTTACGTACGTAATTCAACTACGTACGTAAGTAATTTTACATCTCCGACCGAAAACTACGCATCTCCGATTTATCGACGCCCAAGGGCACTTCCCTTGGGCGTTTTCATTTTGGCCGCCCGGGAGCAGCCATCAAAAGCAGGCTGCGCTGAGAGAACGGCAAGTAGACAAGTGCCGCGCTAACGGCAATCGCGAGTCCGAACCCAATTTTGGCAACAGCGAGAAATGGCGAGAGGGCCCACAATTCGTCCAGTACCAGAAGAATCGTGAATAGCTTTGTAAATTTCTGCGCCAGTCCCTCGTAATTGAAGGCTGCAGCCGAGAAGAGATAGAAGCGTATGGGAATGCCAACCGCGGCGGTGACAATCAGTGCGGCCAGAATGAAAAAGCCCTCACGCCCGTGAGACAGAAGAAGCTCCTCCACATAGGGCAACCTCGCCAACGCAACAACGTAGAAACTCAGATACATCACCTGAATCAGCGCAAATAGCGGGCGCACCAGCTCCGTGGAAGCTGCGGGAAGATCGCCGGGCCCTGCCAGAATCGATTTGCTTTCCGGAACAGGCTTCGCCGCGGCTGCTGCATCCGGCACCAAAGGCTGCGCGGCAGCGTCTACCTCAACCGGAGCGATGAAGCGATAGCCCCGCCGCGGAATGGTCTGGATAAATCGCGGATTTGCTGCTGAATCGCCCAGCGTGTTGCGAAGCTGGTTGATGGCGGTGTTGAGGCCGTGATCGAAATCGACGAAGGTGTCGGCGGGCCAGAGCCTCTGGCGGAGTTCGTCCCGAGTGATCACCTCGCGGGGACGCTCGAGGAGCGAAAGCAGCACTTGCAGAGATTGCTCGCGGAGACGGACTGCGACCGTGCCGTCTCGCCGCAGCTCCCCGGTGCCGGCGCGCAGCTCGAAAATACCGAAACGAAAGATGCGAGGATCAGCGGGCGCCTCTGGCAAGCGCGATCTCCCCAAAAACCCGGGCCTCATTTTAGAGGATAAGTTCCATCAAGTCGCTGATCTTATTTGGCTTACGAAATGAGGCGGCGCCCCGCCACAAATGACTTGCGGAGGATTGAAGCAGAAACGTTTTCCAAGCATAGTGCCACCCGCGGAGGCAGAAACGATGCGGATTCGACGCAACGATTGCTGGTTTGTGGCAAGGACGATGGTGGTCTTCCTCGGGGTGACCGGCCAGCCGTGCCGGCCCGCACAACTGAGAGCTGAAACGCTGAAGGCGTTTGACAGTTATGTCTCCGCACGAGAAGCCCATATGAAGCGGGATGCCGGAAAAGGCGCCTTTCTGTGGGTGGACATGTTCCCGGAAGAAAGCAAGGCCGCGTCCTACGCTCAACTGAAACAAGGCGACGTGGTCATTCAAAACTCGCGGGAAGATTCGCTCGCTGGCTCTTCGGTTCCCGGTGGACTCATTCACGATTGGACGGGAATCGTATTCGTTCCGAACGTGTCTCTCCAGCAAACCCTGACGCTGCTCCAGGATTATGACCACGACGACCGCTACTACCGCCCGGACGTCGTGAAATCGAAACTGCTGCGAAGAACCGGTGACGAGTTTCGCGTCTTCCTTCGACTCAGGAAGGAATATGTGGTGACGACCGTTTTCGACACGGAATACGACGTTCGCTACTCGCTGCTCGATCCCACCCACGCCGACTCGCGCTCCTACAGCACGCGCATCGCGGAGGTAGAGAATCCGGGACAGCCCGGAGAGCGCGAGAAGCCGCTCGGCGAGGACCACGGCTTTTTGTGGCGCCTTTATTCCTACTGGCATTTTCAGCAAGCCGACGGTGGAACCTACATCCAATGCGAAGCAATTTCATTCCATCGAATCCCTCCGCTTCACACTCACCTCCACACGCGACGCCCTTCTGCAAACAAATCACGGCGCGGAGACACAGAACGGCGAAAGCCGAGGCGCCTCCGCCGGCAAATGACTGACAAGAATTCAGAAGGAGAGAGAACCCATGACTGCACAGCCGTTGACGCTCGAAACGGATTGCCGAAAGAACCAGGAAACCCCGGTGGCGAATGCTTCCACGGTTAAGAAAGAGGATGGTTCGTTCAAGAACGCGACACGCATCCAGGAGAGCGTTACCTCGATGATCGAGCGAAAAGCATTGCTTTGGCTGGCGGTGCGAATTCCGCCCAGGATCAATTCCGACCATCTGACGCTGCTGGGGCTCGTGTCGATGTGTCTCGCAAGCGGGAGCTATGTGTGGGCGCGACGAAACCATGCCGCGCTGCTGCTTGTGAATCTGTTCCTCGCGCTGAATTGGTTTGGAGACAGCCTGGACGGGACGCTAGCCCGGGTGAGAAATCGCCAGCGGCCGCGATACGGCTTCTACGTCGACCACATGATCGACTCGGTGGGCGCGCTGCTTTTGATGGGAGGGCTGGCGTTCTCCGGTTACGTTCAATGGCAGATCGCAGCGGCTATGCTGGTGGCGTTCCTTCTTCTTTCGATCGAGACGTATCTTGCGTCCTATACCCTGGGAATTTTCCGGATGTCGTTCGCAAAATTCGGGCCGACGGAAATCCGGCTCCTGTTGGCGCTGGGGAACACGGTGCTATGGCTGCGACCCGATGCGCGAGTGCCACGACTGCACTACCGGCTTTTTGATTTCGGAGGGATTGTCGCGACGATCGGAATGGGCGCCATGCTCTTGGTTGCAACCGCATGGCATACGCATCGGCTGTACAGGGAAGAGAGGCTCCCCTGACAAGCTTCGCGATAGTCGCTCGCTTAACGGCGGCCGGCTTACGCGTCTGCTATCGGGCCTTTGCCAGAGAGCGCAGCGATTCGTCGAAAGGGGCTCGCGCTACGCCGCGCTCGGTGATTATGGCGGCGATAAAGCGGGCCGGGGTGACGTCGAAGGCCGGATGCGCGGCGGAGACGTTTGCCGCTACGCGGGTGCCGTTCAGATGCGTTACCTCTTCAGGGGAACGCTCCTCGATGGGGATTTCTTCGCCGGAGGCGATCGACAGATCGAGCGTCGAAATCGGCGCGGCCACGTAGAAGGGTATCTGGTGCTCGCGGGCGAGGACGGCGATTCCGTAGGTGCCAATCTTATTGGCGGTGTCGCCGTTGCGCGCGATGCGGTCGGCGCCGACCACCACGGCTCCGATGCCGCCGGTCTTCAGGAAATGGCCCACCATGTTGTCGGTGATGAGGGTGAGCGGAATGCCGTCCTCGTGGAGCTCCCAGGCGGTGAGGCGGGCGCCCTGGAGATACGGCCGGGTTTCCGGGACGATTACTTCGATTTTGCGTCCGCTTTCGACGGCCATGCGGATTACGCCGAGCGCGGTGCCGATGCCTCCGGTGGCGAGCGCGCCGGCATTGCATTGGGTCATCACGCGTCCGCTTTGGGGCATGAATTCGGCGCCGAACCTGCCGATGCGCTCGTCGGCCTCGCGGCGTTCCTGATGGACCTGCTGCGCCTCCGCTACGAGGGCTTTGCGAATCGGGGCAAGGCCGGAACCATTGTGGCTGCTGGCGGCGGAGAGTTCGTCGAAGCGGCGCTTGAAGCGTTCGATGGCCCAGAATAAATCGACGGCGGTGGGGCGCGTGTGGGCGAGGGTGTCGCAGATGACGGCGAATTCCGTCTGCAGCTCGGGGAGCGTCTTTGCCTGGGAGCGCTCGACGCCCAGGGCGACTCCCATGGCGGCGGCGATGCCGATGGCCGGAGCGCCGCGGATGACCATGTGCTTGATGGCGTGGGCTACTTCGCGATAGTCGGTGTAGGTGTGGTAGATCACATCGCCCGGCAGCTTGCGCTGGTCGAGCATGACTACTCCTGCCGTGGTCCACTGAATCGGTTCCACGGCGCGCACTGCTGGTTTCTCCACACTGCCGGCATGATGCGACATCAGATGGGTCTCCTGAGACTAACTGCTATTTTAGCTGATTCCGGGCGGATTGCGGCTTATGAAGCAGAAGCCTTGGGGGGCTTCTAAGAGCAGCGAAGACTCGCGGAAAAAGCGCCGCGAGCGGTAGGCGCTGCGCGCCGGTTCTTATGTGTCGTAGCTAAAGCTACGACCTGCCACGGGCGTGGCGGGTTGCGGTGATGTTTCTCGAATTGGCGCACGAAGAGATTCATCGCGCGAAAGCCGCGCGAAGGAAAACCGTACCTCCTCGCTGCGCTCTTTCGGAACGGCAACCAAAGGCAAAGGACGAGGCGCCCGTCGCCACACAGGCTCTAAAAACTTCGATCCGGGAATATACAGCTGCAACTCAGAAACGTATGCCAGGGCACGACTCAGAAGCGGACAGGTCATGCGAATCCGGCAGCTGCCGGCTTAGTGCACGGGGTGTATCGGGCGGAGCCAATGGGAACCGATCAAGAACGTCAGGAACAGGAACGAGTTGTAACTCAGGTGCAGCAGATAACTCGTGACGACGGTGCGCGTGGCGGCGCGCGCAGAGGTGAACACGATCCCGACGAGAACGAGCAGCGCGATTTGCAGCCAGCCGCCCCACAACTGGGGCGCGTGCATCAGTCCGAACAGCGTGCCGGTGACAATCACGGACGCGGCGATGCCCCAGGACCGCGCGAGGCCGGGATAAATGTAGCCGCGAAAGATCGTCTCTTCGAGGAACGGCGCAAAAGCCACGCTCACCGCCATCAGCACGAGGGCGCTGCGGCGATCCTGAAAAAACACTTCGATCGGCAATTTCGTTTTGGGGCGGGAGATGGTGGACGCGAGCTGAACGAGCAGCGACAACAGAAAGCCGGATGCTATGAGGCCGACGTAAGCCGCGGCCCTCGGGACGCGCCCTGTTTCCAAGGGGCGCCAGCCAATCGTCCTCCAGAAGGGTGCGCGCGAACGGGTGCGGACCTGCGCGGCCATGAAGCCGATTAGCACAAAGGAAAGGATTACCTGGTTCAAGACGGCAAAGTAGGTTCTCAGCGGCGCCGAGGCGCGGAGTTGTGCCGTGGTTACATGGAAAGCCGAAAATACGAAGATGAGGCCGATGCTGACGGCGAACGTGCCACCCAAGGCGAGCAGCGCAAAAATTGCGAGATCGATCCAATCCCAGGGAACGCGAATGTCTTCCGGGAGCGACGGAGCGGAGGAAAATGGATCCTGGTTGAGCGGCGGCGCTTGCTCGCTTGTGGAACCGTGGACGACGGCCGGCGCTTCCGCGGGCTGGGGAAGACGCTCCGGCGATTCGGGCGGTTGTGAGGGGCCGGGCGAGGGCGGATTGGTTTCGTCGGGCGTCATCGGATCGGTTGCGACACTTGTCCCTTCATTCTGCGGAACGTGACTCTCGTTGGCACTCTACTGTGAGTCTCAGACACGCGCAACGATTTGCTCTGACAACTCGCGCACAACAACAACCGCGCAAATGGGCCGCATCAGCTGGCCCGGCGTTCGTTTGCGCTGTGCAAGGCGCGGGCAAGAATCTGGCCGGTGTAGGATTTTTTGTTGCGGGCTACCTGCTCGGGCGTGCCTTGCGCCACGATGCGGCCACCGCCCTCGCCGCCTTCGGGGCCGAGGTCGATGATCCAATCGGCCTGCTTCATGACGTCGAGATTGTGCTCGATGATGAGGACGGTATTGCCGAGCGAGACGAGGCGGTTCAGGACGTCGAGGAGTTTCTTTACATCGTCGAAGTGGAGGCCGGTGGTGGGCTCATCGAGGATGTAAAGCGTGCGGCCGGTCTGGCGCTTGGAAAGCTCGCGCGCGAGTTTGGTGCGCTGCGCTTCGCCTCCCGAAAGCGTGGTGGCGGACTGCCCGAGCTGGATGTAGCCGAGGCCCACGTCGACGAGCGTCTGCAGCTTCTGCTGCACGGCCGGGATGTTTTCGAGCACTTTCAGCGCTTCTTCGATCGGCAGGTCGAGCAAGTCGGAGATGGAATGGCCTTTGTAGCGCACGGCGAGCGTTTCGGCGTTGTAACGCTTGCCGCGGCAGACCTCGCAGGTGACGTAGACGTCCGGGAGGAAATTCATTTCGATGCGGCGCTGCCCATCGCCCTGGCACGCTTCGCAACGGCCGCCCTTTACGTTGAAGCTGAAGCGGCCCGGCTTGTAGCCGCGCTCGCGGGATTCGGGGAGCATCGAGAAAATGTCGCGGATGGGAGTGAACACGCCGGTGTAGGTGGCGGGATTCGATCGCGGCGTGCGGCCGATGGGCGCCTGGTCGATTTGAACGACTTTGTCGATGTGCTCGATACCTAAGACGGCGCGGTGCGCTTCGGGCTTTTCCATCGAGCGGTAGAGCTTGGCGGCGAGCGCGCGATAGAGAATGTCGTTCACGAGGGTCGATTTGCCCGAACCTGAGACGCCTGTGACTACCGAGAGGAGGCCGAGCGGAATTGCGACGTCGATATTTTTGAGATTATTTCCGTGCGCGCCCAGCACCGACAGAACCTTGCCGTTCGCGCTGCGGCGCACGGTCGGGACGGGAATTTCCACTTTCCCGGAGAGATATTGTCCGGTGAGCGACGCGGGATTCGCGGCGATTTCATCGGGCGGGCCCGCCGCGACTAGATGACCACCAGCTTTGCCGGCGCCAGGGCCGAGGTCCACGACGTAATCGGCGCGGCGAATGGTTTCCTCGTCATGCTCGACGACCAAGACCGTGTTGCCCAGGTCGCGCAGCGTTTCGAGCGTGCTGATCAAGCGGCCATTGTCGCGCGCGTGGAGGCCGATGGAGGGCTCGTCGAGAACGTAGAGGACGCCGCGCAGGCGCGAACCGATCTGCGTCGCGAGGCGGATCCGCTGAGCTTCGCCGCCGGAAAGTGTTGCGGCGGAACGGTCGAGGGTGAGATAGCTTAGGCCTACGGCGAGCAGGAAATCGATGCGCTCGGCTATTTCGGAGAGCGGGCGCCCGGCAATTTTTCGCTGGCGGACGGTGAGCTGGTCGCGAATCTTATCGACGGCGGCGCGCGCTTGGGCGAGCGGCAGGCCGGTGAAATCCGCGATGGAGAGGCCGGCGATTCTTACGGCGAGGCTTTCAGGACGCAGGCGGCGCTCGTTGCAGGCGACGCAGCGCGCCGGAGACATGTAGCGCGTGAGCCATTCGCGATAATTGTCGGAGTTGGATTCCGCGAGGCTGCTTTCGAGGTGCGCGAGAACACCGTGGAAATTCAGTCCCTTTACGGTGCCGCCCTTTTCGGGATTGCCGTTGAGGATGAGGTTCTGCGCCTTGCGCGAGAGCTTTTCAAAGGGCGTGCCGAGGTCGAAGCCGTGAGCCACCGCGGCGAGGCGCATCGTGCGTTGGAGAAACGTGGAGCCGGAACCTGGTCCGAGGGCGCCTTCGAAGAGCGGCTTCGTCCAATCGACGATTACCTTGGCGGGATCGAAGTCAAACTTCGAGCCGAGGCCGTGGCATTCGGGGCAGGCGCCGTAGGGCGAGTTGAAGCTGAAGGAGCGCGGCTCGAGTTGCGGAACGGAGATGCCGCAGTCGGGGCAGGCGAGCTTTTCGGAATAGACGTGCTCTTCGCCGCCGACGACCACGATGGTGACCAAGCCGCCGGAGAGCCTCAGCGCGGTTTCGATCGACTCCTCGAGGCGATGGGCGATGCCGTTTTTGAGCAGCAGGCGGTCGACGACGATCTCGATGGTGTGATTCTTGCGGCGATCGAGGGGAACGGGCTCGTCGAGGCTGACGAGGTCGCCGTCGACACGGGCGCGCAGGAAGCCTTCCTTCGCGTATTTCTCGAGTTCCTTTTTGTATTCGCCCTTGCGGCCGCGCACCACCGGAGCGAGGACCATGATGCGCTCCTCCGGCTTGAGGGCGGTGATCGACTGCACGATCTGTTCGGTGGACTGGCGCGTGATCGGCTTGCCGCAATTGGGGCAGTGCGGCGTGCCAATGGCGCTGTAAACCACGCGGAGATAATCGTAAATTTCGGTGATGGTGCCGACCGTCGAGCGCGGCGAGCGCGTGGTGGTCTTCTGCTCGATGGCGATCGCGGGAGAAAGGCCTTCGACGGAATCGACGTCGGGGCGCTCCATCTGGTCGAGGAACTGCCGGGCGTAGGCGGAGAGCGATTCGACGTAGCGGCGCTGGCCTTCAGCGTAGAGCGTGTCAAAGGCGAGCGAGGATTTGCCGGAGCCGGAAAGGCCCGTGATCACCGTGAGCGTGTTACGCGGGATTTCGAGGCTGATGTTCTTCAGGTTGTGCTGCCGCGCGCCGCGGATGACGATTTTCTTCAGGCCCATGTCCAGTAAATCCTTGCCGTGGAGGGCGCCATTACTGCGGGGCCGCTCCACAGCGGGTAAAATTCGCCCAATGTAATCCTTCAACATAGCAGCGCTCGGGAGGCCGGTCAATAAGCACACGAACAGGGCGGCGCGCACGAATGAGCTCCGATTCATAGCGATGCGGTCATTACGTGGTTCGGCGGGCGCGAAATCTCGCTGAAGAGCTAGGGTGTTTCGGGTAGGCCCGCTTGATCACCCGGAGAATTTACTTGGGGGCAGGGACTTTTTACCGAGGGCGCGCAGCGGAAAGGCGAATTGTTTCAGTCGGTTAGCTTTGGTTTTCGGCGTGCGATGTAAAAAGCGTTCGGGGAAGGAAAGCCGAGGATCCCTTCGGGGATTGAGGGCTGGGCCGGCTTCCTTCCCCGGCTTACCTTTCAGCCTGCGCTTATTTTCGATACTTCGATTCCATCAGCTTCATTCTCCGGCAACCTGCGGGTCGAACATCCACGTAACGAATTTCCCGAAACGCCTTAACGGACCGCCCGGATTCGTGTAAACTTTTCAGGCTCATCACAAGCAAGTTGGGGCGTGGTCCAATCGGTAGGGCACCTCACTGTTAATGAGGACGGTGGTGGTTCGAGTCCACCCGCCCCAGCCAACTTCCTGCGCGGAATTTCCTGCGGTACCTCTAACTCTTGGCTCGTCAATCCTTGATGATGGGGAGGTGGGCTTCGGTCCAGGCGCGCCAGCCGCCGTCCATGGAGATTACATTGGTGTAGCCCATTTTCTGGAGATTGTCGGCTGCCAGGGCGGAGCGGAAGCCGCCGCCGCAATAGAGGACGATCGGGGCGTTCTTGTCGGGGACGGTTTTCTCGATGTCGCGCTCGATGACGCCTTTGCTCAGGTGGATGGCGCCGGGGATGTGGCCGCGGGCCCATTCGGAGTCTTCGCGGGTATCGACCAGGTGGATTTTTTCGCCGGCGTCGAGGCGCTTCTTCGTTTGCTGGAAATTCTCTTCGCGGACGCGCTTTTTTGCGTCATTTACAAGATTTAGAAATCCTTGCGGATGATCGGGAGCCATTTTCCCCTCCTGCCGGTCTTAACTTTCGACAATAAAAACTCTACCACACGGCGGCTGCGCGGGCGGCTACTTCATGTCGCGCCAGTTGGGGCCTACCTTTGTTTCAACCAGGAGCGGGACGCGCAGTTTGTAGACCGTTTCCATCACTTCCTTGACGACGCCGGTGAGACGCTGGATTTCCTTTTCGGGGGCTTCGAAGAGCAATTCGTCGTGGACCTGCAGAATCATCTGCGATTCGAAGCTGCCGCGGAGGCGGCGGTCCAACTCGATCATGGCCAGCTTGATGAGGTCGGCGGCCGCGCCCTGCATGGGGGTGTTCATGGCGGTGCGTTCGGCGAAGTTGCGCATGTTCGCCTGGGGGGACGTGATTTCCGGCATGGGGCGAATGCGGCCGAAGAGCGTCTTGGTGTAACCGGACTTGCGGGTCTCGGCGATCTGGCGGTCGAGATATTTTTTCACGCCGCTGTAGCGCTCGAAATAGGCGGCGATGAATTTCGCGGCTTCTTTGGTGTCGATGCCGAGGTTCTGCGCGAGGCCGAACGGGGAGAGGCCATAAATAACGCCGAAATTGATCACTTTGGCCACGCGACGATGCTCGCGGGTCTGCTCGAGGGGCAACACGCCAAAAACTTCCTGCGCGGTGCGCGAGTGGATGTCTTCGCCGCGGCGGAAAGCGTCGGTGAGGATCGCGTCTTCGGAAAGATGCGCGGGATTCGCCGAGCTGAGGCGTCCGGTGACCGCACCCGTCTGGCTGAAGCGGGTGTGCAGCCTGCCGGTAATGGGATCGATCAAACGAGGCAGCGAGTCCGCGTACGTGGATTTCACTTTGGCAATTTCGCGGTACTCGAGGACCTTTTTTGGAAGATCATGCAGGGCCGCCAGCTCTTCCAGCACTTCCGCGGCGGTGGAGCGGCTTTTCGCGCGGCTGCGGCGCGGCGGCTGGAGGTTGAGCTTGTCGAAGAGGACCTCGGCCAGCTGCTGGGGCGAGTTGATTTTGAACTCGAAGCCCGCAATCTCGTGAATGTCTTTTTCCAGGCGCGCGATTTCTTCCTGCGCTTTCGTGGAAATGATATCGAGCTCGTTCTTATCGACGCGAATTCCCGCCGCTTCCATGCGCGCGAGCACCGAGGCCAGCGGGAAATCGATGGTTTCGTAAAGATGGGCGAGGCCGAGCTTGTCGACTTCCGCGCGCAGCGA
>JBEKTG010000126.1:0-8364 GCA_049516275.1 Candidatus Acidiferrales bacterium | reverse complement strand
TCTCTTGAGGGGCATTGCGACGAACGCGGGTCGACCGAGTACAACCTGGGCCTTGGCCAGCGCCGGGCGGAAGCGGCAAAGAACTTCCTGATCTCGCTGGGGATCACCGGCGACCGGATCGAAACGATCAGCTGGGGGAAAGAGCGTCCCTTCTGCACTGAACATGACGAATCCTGCTGGCAGCAGAACCGGCGGGCGCATTTCGTGATGTCGCACTAGACGACAACGTTGAGCGGGGCGGCGGAGGGCACCGGAAAGCCGCCCCGGAAATTCTTCCAGTTGCGTGGCAGATTTGAAGCGGCGCCCGCGCAGCGAAATATCCGTGGCAGAATGGTTTCTAACCCGAGGCATGCGGCGGTCTCACCTACGGCGTGTCCGGCTGCTTACAGAAGGAGGGGTCCTTTTGCGCAAACAATGGTTGGTCATTGGAATCGTGAGTGCATGCTTCGGGGCGCTTGGCGGGGTGGTGTTGACACCCCAGCCGGCCAGCGCGGTGTCGCGGGAGATCGTGGAGCTGCAGCAGCAGGTGTCGCAGGTGCTGCAGCAACAGCAGGACCTGCGCAGCGCGGTGGACACCAACAGCGCTACACTGAAAACGCTCATCCAGCAATCGCTCGACGGGGTGAGTCAGCTGAACACACAAATGGGCTCGCTGCAGAAGGTGGTGCAGGACGTACAGGCGAACACGGGATCGAGCATCAGTTCCGTCACGCAAACCACGCAGGGGCTACAAGACAATCTGCAGGAAGTGCAGGCGCGGGTCGGCAAGCTTTCCCAGCAGATGACCGACATGCAGAGTCTGCTGCAGAGCATCGACGCGAAGGTTTCGGGCAATGCGCCCGCAGGCGGGGCGACGCCGGGAGCGCCGGTGAGTCCCGGAACGACGACACCGGGCGCGGCGGGGCCTGGGCCCAATGCGGCAATTCCTTCGGCGCCCGCGGGAGTGCCCGGGATTTCGGCGGACACACTTTACCAGAACGCCCTGCGGGACTTCACGAGCGGGAAGTACGACCTGTCGCGGCAGGAGTTCTCGGACTACATCAAGACTTTCCCCACGAACGATCTGGCGTCGAACTCGCAGTTCTACCTGGGGGAGATCTTTTACGCGCAGAACGATTTCAATAACGCGATAGCTTCCTACGACACGGTGCTGACGAATTATCCGCGGAGTTTCAAGCTCGCGGCTTCGATGTACAAGAAAGGGACGGCGGAACTGGAGCTGGGTTTGAAGGCTTCGGGTGTGCGGGACCTGCGCGAGGTGGAGCGGCGGTTTCCAGGCTCCGATGAGGCGCGGCGGGCCCAGGCTAAGCTGAAGGAAATCGGCGCGGTCGCTGCTCCTAAGCCACGGCAGTAAGAAATTCAAATTCAAAGGCGCCATTCGGGAGAATGGCGTTCCCGGGAACACCCTAGACATTCAACGGTTGCTTAGGCCCGCAGCAAGTCCGGCTGCCACTCTTTTACCAGCTTTTTGATGGCCTTCCTGTCGCTTAGCTTTTCATCTAGTACTTTCCGCGCCAAATCCGGGAGTTCCCTGTCGCTTGCGAAGCGTAGCGCTATCAATTGCGCTACCGCGAATTCCGGGATGCGCGGCTGCAGATCGGCCGGCAGGAGCTTTTGGAGACGCAACTGCATTTCGAGGCGGATCACGCGGTCCTGCACGGCTAGGGCGAACATCCTTGCGTAAAGGGCAGCCAGCAGGAAGGCGATGGCTAGCAGGACCGACATCACAGTCTGCATGGAGAAGGAACGGATTACCCTGGAGATCGACCAAATGAGATTGATGAAGAAAATACCGAGCGTGACGATGTGGAACGCGGGGACGAATTTCGCGTGGTTCTCGAAGTTTTGAGGCTGGGCCATGTGATCCCTCCGGATTCTGCGGGTTGACAGGCTGTAGTGTAACAGCTGCCTTATTTCCTTGAGTATTTCCAGACGCCCTGGACGATGGTTTCTGCGATATAGATATTGCCCAGAGGGTCCGCGGTGATTCCTTCGGGGGCGTTGTCGGATTTCGGCGGGGGCTGCATGGAGATGTTGGCTGTGACGGTGCCGTCTTTGGCGCTTCCGACGCGCACGCCATGCTCAAAGCCTGGATTGTACCGCTCCGCCTTGGGGTCGGCTGATTCGGACTGGGAGTCGGAGACGTAGATTACGTCGTGGCTGTCGATGAAGATTCCGCTGGGTGAGCCGAACTGCTTCCATTGATCGAGGAAATTGCCGTCCTGATCGAAGATCTGAATGCGCTTGTTGGCGCGATCGGCTACGAAGAGGCGTCCCCGGGAGTCGAGGGCGAGTGCGTGGGGAACGTCGAACTGGCCGGGCGCCGATCCGAGGCTTCCCCACTGCTTGATGAATTTGCCGTCCTTGGTGAATTTTATTATGCGCGCGCCGCCCTTGTGGGGGACGTGACCGTCGGCGACGAACAGATCGCCGTGGGCGCCTTCCACTACGGCGTTCGGTTCGTGGAAGGTGTCGGTGCCGTCGCCCGTGACGCCGGGCTTGCCCAGCGTCATCAAAATTTTTCCTTCCGGGCTGAACTTGATGGCTACGTGGCCCTTCGTCTCTTGAGTCCCCGGGGCGGGAGCGGGGTCGGTCGACAGACGGAGTTCGCCGGAGTCGGTTACCCAGAGGTTGCCGCTTTTGTCGAAATACAGCGAATGGGGAACGGCGAGTAATCCGCCGCCGAAGCTCTTGAGAAGCTTGCCGGAGGAGTCGAATTCAAGAATCGAGTCCCAGGGAGAATCGCCGCAGCTGTTCTTGCCGCAGCGCTCGCCCACCCAGACATGACCCTGCGAATCGATAGCGATTGCGCTGGTGGAACCCCAGGGACGGCCCGGCGGAAGCCTTCCGAAGGATTCCGCGGGACCGTAAGGATCGGGTAGGGAGGCGATTCCGGAGTCGGCGTGGGCGGTTTGTCTGCGCGCGGACATGGCGAGCGCGGCGATTACTGCGATCAGGAGCAAAAACACGATTCGCCATCGTTGCGACATTTCAACGCCTCCTGGAAGTTCCCGTCTGAATTTCCTGGTAACGCGCGCATGGTACTCTTCTCGTGCCTTCGATACAACGAGTTTGCCCGGCTGGCGAGACGGTCAAGAGCATGCCTGAAATTTCCTCCCGGTGGCGTTTTCCGATATACTCCCCTGCATGTCTGTTAACAAAGCGATTCTTGTGGGGCGGCTGGGCCGCGATCCTGAAACGCGGTATACGTCCGGCGGACAAGCTGTGGCGAATTTCACGCTGGCTACCGATGAGACGTTCAAGGACCGTTCGGGCGAGCGGCAGAAGCGCACCGAGTGGCACCGCATCGTGCTGTGGGGAAAGCTCGCCGAAATCACCCAGCAGTACCTGAAGAAGGGGATGCTCGTCTATATCGAAGGGCGCATCCAGACGCGGCAATGGGAAGACAAGCGCGACGGGCAGAAGAAGTCCACGACGGAGATCGTGGCGAACGTGATGCGGATGCTGACGTCGCGGGCGGAGAGCGCCGCGGCTGGGGCGGGCGGAAGTGCGCCGGCCGGGGGCGGCCATTCACGGCCTGCGGATGAGTTCGATGCGGCGGTTCCCGAGGAGCACGGGGCGGGCCCGGAAATCTCCGACGAAGATATTCCCTTCTAGTTCCCTTCCCACGGACCGGTCCGGGTTCCTGACGGAAACGCTCGCTTACAGCAACGGCTACCCTGCCCAGATCTTTCCGTACACAACACAAATTTCTCACACGGAATCCAACTGCACGTAGAAAAACTGAGGCGGGCGCACCAGCCCGGCGTTAGGGAAGGCGGCTCTACGGCTTGCGGGCGGGGCCTGGGATGGGATTCTTTTCGTCGACTCTCTTGCGGTCCTGGTCGATGCGCTTCATGAACGCGTCAAACTTGGGCTTTTGTTCCGGGGTCAAAATGGCGCGCATCTGATCGTGGCTCTCTTCACGGATCTGGTCGCGCTGCGCCTCGAGCGGGGAATAAAGCGAACGCCACCGGGCCTGGGTCTGGGTGATGATAACCTGAACCTGCTTCTGCTGGTCGGGCGTCAACTGCAACTCCTCGTTCAGCAAGACATCCAGGTGTTTTTGCGGCGGCATCGTGGCGTCGGCGCGCACTCCCCACACCCGTTCACCCCAAAGGTGATTTCCGAGACCGCCCAGAAGAACCCCTAGCAGGAAAACGACCGCCACGAGGATCGCCGCTTCGCTGCGGGGCTTAGTGGCTGGCATGCGTGGACCCCGCCACCATGATCAGAACCTCATCCTGATTCGCGGGTGTGGCTGTGGGATCAGGAGCAAACACATCCACGACCGCCGACTGCTGGCCGATGGGGCCAACCACCTGGCGGGAGCGGCCGCGACCGCGCACTGCATAGGTGAGCAAGAGCATCAACGCGAGCATCGCCGTGGCCGCAAATCTCCAGGCCAGGGAAACAAAGGGCTGCCAATCGTTCAGGCGCTCGGCTGCGCGACGCTCTTTTTCCTGGCCGATCCGGGCCATGACCACCCGCGAGAACGCCGGTCCCGGCGCAGGGGAGGGATCCAGAACGAAACCGGCGGCATGGAAAAGGCGGGCGCCCTGGCTGGAGGCTTCGAGCGCAGTCCGGCAATTCGCGCAATCGCTCAGATGCCGCGCGACGGACTGGCGCGAGGCGGCGTCCAGGCTATCACCGAGGTAATCGTCGAGAAGGGCCTCGTATTCCTTGCATGCGTGCCCCGTTCGTGTGTGCATGTCCATTAAATTGAACTCTCCCTTTCCCCTACCGGATGCCCTGCCTGGCCTTTCCTGCGGCGGTAGGCATCCATGATGCGGCCGCGCGCCCGGAACAATCGGACCTTTACGGTGTTGACGTTCAGGTTCAGAATCTCCGCAAGCTCCTGAACGGAAAATCCTTCCACTTCCTTGAGCACCAGCAATTGCCGGTCCTGCTCGGGGAGCTTCTCGAGCATTTGTTCGAGGAGATCCTTCACTTCGAGCCGTTCGCTGGGCCCGATGGCCATGCGGTCGGCGGAGATGATCCCGTCCAGGCGGGACACCTGCTCCTCGGACAAGTCCGATTCATAGACCAGTGGCCGCACTTTCTTCTTTCGCAGGTAGTCCCAGCACTCATTCACCGTGATCTTATACAACCAAGTGGAAAAGGCCGCGCGCTGATCGAACTTCTTGATCGAAAGATAGACCTTAAGAAACACCTGCTGGGCAATGTCTTCCACGTCCTCCTGCTTGCGCAGGATACTGCCGACCAAAGCGAAAACGCGCTGCTGGTGGCGGCGTACCAACTCCTCAAAAGCGGGCTCCTTACCCGCTTGCGCGAGCCGCACCAATTCTCTTTCCTCTTCACCCCCCCGTCGTTTCTCAAGGGGAATGGAGAGGGCCTGAGCGCTGGCTACCATAGTCTTTGGGACGTTGGCCATCTTGTTTAGGTTACGCCAGAATTACACGAATTCCAATCGGAGGACGCGCACCACATTTTAACGCAAGGTTTAGTCCGAGCACAGGATTACCTAAGATAAAGCTCTTGCGGGCATTGCTGCCCCATGTAACAATAGCGCGCATGATAATCGGAGAAAGAATTCGCTTACTGCGTGAAACCAAGAAACTCTCCCAGGGCGACATCGAGAAGCGCACGGGTCTTCTACGGTGCTACATTTCGCGTGTCGAGAACGGGCATACCGTACCGGCCATTGAGACCCTCGAGAAACTGGCGCGAGCTATGGAAGTTCCGCTCTACCAGCTCTTCTACGACGGCGAGCAACCACCCGAACTGCCGAACCTTCCGAAGCGGAAGAGCGCGGACGATATCGCGTGGGGCGCTACCGGCAAGGAAGCTCGTTATCTGGGGCGTTTTCGCCGCTTGCTAGGCCGTATTGAAGAAGGCGATCGCCGCCTGCTTCTCTACATGGCCCAGAAGATGGCCACCCGCTAAGAGCGTTTCCCGACAATTTGCTTGCCGCAGCTTTCTGGCGCTACTCCCACTCTATGGTGCTCGGGGGTTTCGAGCTGATGTCGTAGACTACCCGGTTTACCCCGGGCACTTCGTTTACGATCCGCGTTGAAATTCTTTCCAAAACGGGCATGGGCAGGCGGGACCAGTCTGCCGTCATGGCGTCCTGCGAGTCGACGACGCGGACGGCTATCGTGTGCCCGTAGGTGCGGTCATCTCCCATTACCCCCACGCTTCTGACCGGCAACAGGACGGCGAAGGCCTGCCAGACCTTTTCGTATAGCCCCGCACGGCGAATCTCTTCCACCACAACGATGTCCGCGCCGCGGACGGTCTCCAGTTTCTCCTTGGTGATTTCACCCAGCACGCGCACCGCGAGGCCTGGGCCGGGGAACGGATGCTTGACCAGTATCTCGTCGGGCAGGCCGAGTTCCCTGCCGATGCGGCGGACTTCGTCCTTGAAGAGATCGCGGAGAGGCTCGATCAGGCCAAAAGGCATGTTTTCGGGCAGGCCGCCTACGTTGTGGTGCGACTTGATGACGGCGGAGGGGCCTTTCACGGAAACCGATTCGATGACGTCGGGATACAGAGTGCCCTGGACCAGAAACTTCACGGGGAGTCCCTGGGCAGACTTTACCAGCTTTACTTCCTCATCGACGAAGACGGAGATGAATTCGGCGCCGATGCGCTTGCGCTTTTCTTCCGGGTCGACGATGCCCTTCAGGCGAGAGAGGAAGCGGTCGGAGGCGTCGACGCCGATTACGTTGAGGCCCAGCCTGGTGCGCAAGAGTTCGAGAGTGTGCTCGAATTCGTCGCGGCGCAGGAGGCCGTTATCGACGAAAACGTTCGTAAGCCGGTCGCCGATGGCGCGGTGGACCAGGGCCGCGGCGACGGCGGAATCTACTCCTCCGCTGAGGGCGCAGATTGCACGAGCGCCTTCGGCCTGCGCGCGGATCGTTTCGACCATGGTGGAGATGAATCCGGCGCGATCCCAATTCTTCTTTGCGCCGCAGATATCGAACACAAAGTTGCGGAGGATTTCGGTGCCGCTGTCGGTGTGATTCACTTCGGGATGGAACTGAACGCCGTAGATCTTCTGGGCGCAATTTTCGAAGGCCGCTACGGCGTTATCCGTGCGGCCTGTGACGCTGAAACCGCCCGGCAACGCCACTACGTGGTCTCCGTGGCTGCTCCAAGCCTTCCCTGTGGGGGAAAGCCCCTTAAACAGCGTGGAATTGCCTTCGATATCCAGCTGTGCGGGGCCGTATTCGCGGCGCTCGGCGCGTTCGACTTTGCCACCCAGCGAGTGCGTGAGCCACTGCATGCCGTAGCAAATTCCGAGGACGGGAACGCCGAGGCCGAGAATTTTGGGATCGCAGACAGGCGCGCCGGCGTCGTAGACGGAGCTGGGGCCACCCGACAGCACTATTCCCGCGGGCTCCAGTTTGCGGATTTCTTCGACAGACACGGTGCACGGCAGAATCGCGGAAAAGACTTCCTGCTCGCGGATGCGGCGGGCGATGAGCTGCGTGTATTGGCCGCCGAAGTCGAGCACCACGATACCGTGGCGGGTGGTTGGCGCTGCGCTTGCTGCGGCGCCCCTGGGGGATTCCGACTGCGCCTGCGCGGCAGATTCTGTGTTGGTCTGAACCATAGCACCCCCTCGATTTGAATCCGGCTCTTCGGCTCGGCCTGGCGCGGCTGCGGCGTTTTGCGTCATCGTTTTTCCTTCTACACTTTCCTTCGACATCTTTCGTCAAATACGTTCCCGCGGCTACTTCAGCACGATATTGACGAGCTTCTTCGGGACTACGATGACTTTTACCACGGTTTTGCTTTCGAGCAGCGCTTTGATCCGCGGATCGCCGAGAGCGCGCTCCCTGGTTTCGTCTTCGGTCATACTGTCGTCGATGAGGATCTTGCCGCGGACTCTGCCGTTGATCTGAACGATGATTTCGATCTGATCCTCGCGGGTGAGGTCCTCGCGATAGACAGGCCACTTCTGGCGCGCGATGCCACCCGGAATGCCCAGCATTTCCCACAACTCTTCCGCGATGTGCGGGACCATGGGCGAAAGCATCAGCACCAGGATCATCAGGGCGCGCTTCACGATCACGGGCGAAGCGTCGACTTCCAGGGGTTCCTGCGCCTGGAATTCGTTGAAGAGTTCCATGATCAACGCGACGGAGGTGTTGAAATGCCAGCGCACCTCGAAATCATTGGTGACGCGCTTGAGCGTCTGATGCGTGCGGCGCACCAAGACCTTTTCTTTTTCGGTGGCGCCGGCCAGGTCGATGGGCGAATCGAAATTGGCTTCGATGCCGCGAAGGCGATCGGCGTGTTTGGCGACCAAGCGGTAGACCTTATTGAGGAAGCGTGCGGCGCCTTCAATTCCCTGCTCGCTCCATTCGAGATCCTTCTCGGGGGGGGCGGCGAAGA